>NZ_QTZH01000056.1:0-14879 GCF_003462585.1 Ruminococcus sp. OM04-4AA
AAAGGGGGTATCTGATGAATAACAACGATATTCCCGTATGGGAAAAATACACCCTTACCATTGAAGAAGCGTCAAAGTATTTCCGTATCGGAGAAAACAAGTTAAGACGATTGGCAGAGGAAAACAAGGACGCTGGCTGGCTCATTATGAATGGCAACCGCATACAGATTAAACGCCGACAGTTTGAACAGGTTATTGATAAATTGGACGCAATCTAATGCAAATGAGCCTTGTATGTGTTATGATGAACACAAGTCATATCAAGGTTCTTTCCAACAAGGAAAGGAGCAGACACCATGAAAGAAAAAAGACGGGATAACAAAGGACGTATCCTGCATACTGGAGAGAGCCAACGAACAGACGGAAAATACTTATATAAATATGTGGACGCATTTGGAAACACAAAATATGTGTATGCTTGGAGATTGACACCCACAGACCCGACACCAAAGGGAAAACGGGAAAAACTCTCACTTCGTGAACTGGAACAGCAGATAAGACGGGATATTGAGGACGGTATCGACAGCACAGGCAAGAAAATGACACTTTGTCAACTCTATGCCAAACAGAACGCACAAAGGGCAAATGTGAAGAAAAGCACAATGAAACAACGGGAACAACTCATGCGGTTATTGAAAGAGGATAAGTTAGGTGCTAGGAGCATTGATACGATAAAACCCTCTGACGCTAAGGAATGGGCGTTACGCATGAAAGACAAAGGCTTTTCCTATAACACCATTAACAACCATAAACGCTCGTTAAAAGCGTCATTCTATATCGCCATACAAGACGATTGTGTAAGGAAAAACCCTTTTGATTTCAAGTTAAGTGAAGTCCTAGAAAATGATACCAAAGAGAAAGTCGCATTGACAGAGGAACAGGAACAAGCCTTACTCTCATTCATCAAGACGGACAATGTGTATCACAAGTATTATGATGATGTGCTGATACTGTTAAAGACAGGACTTCGTATCTCGGAACTGTGCGGACTGACAGTAGCCGATATTGATTTTAAGAATGAAGTTGTGATTATCGACCACCAGTTACTAAAGAGCAAGGAACAGGGCTATTATATTGAAACGCCTAAAACAAAGAGCGGAATAAGGCAAGTGCCATTAAGCAGAGAAACAATACAGGCATTTCAACGGGTTATGAAGAAACACCCAAAGGCAGAACCATTTGTGATAGACGGACGGAGCAATTTCCTATTTGTCAATCATAAAGGCAAGCCCAAAGTTGCGATTGATTACAACGCCTTATTTGTCCGTATGATAAAGAAATACAACAAGCACCACAAGGACAATCCCTTGCCACATATCACACCGCATACGCTACGCCATACATTCTGCACAAGGCTGGCAAGCAAGAACATGAACCCAAAAGATTTACAGTATATCATGGGGCATTCAAACATCAGTATCACAATGAACTGGTATGCTCATGCGTCCATAGATACCGCAAAATCAGAGGTTCAGCGTCTAATCGCATAAAAGTATTTACCACGATTTTAACCACGTTTGATAGAGAAAATATAGGAAGATAGACCTAGATATGTGAGGTTTACCACAAAAGCAAAATGCCCGTAGAGCCGATAAAATAAGGCTTTGCGGACATTTAAGAAGATATAAAAAGATAGTCAAAAAGACATATATAATTTATGTAAATACATATACATAAAAACCGGAAAGTAAAAGATAAATTTAAATTCTTTTACTTTCCGGTTTTTCAGTTTATACTCAAATTTGATTTACATTTTTATTTGCGTCATCTTTTACTTACGGTTCTTTTTGTAAATAATTGCAAGTCCTTTCAGAAGCAGATCATCGTCCAGGATAATCTCTCTTCTACAATGAGGAACAATCTTCTTCGCCAGTCCGCCTGTCGCGATCACAGTTGCCTCTCCGCCAAGCTGCTCCTGCAGACGATCAATAATTCCATCCATTGCGGCAGCGCTACTGTAGATCAGACCACTCTTCATACACTCTGTAGTATTCTTTCCAATCATATGCTCCGGTGCTTCAATACTGATTCCGCCAAGCTGAGATGCATGAGCTGTCAGAGAATCAAGAGAGACTCCAATTCCCGGATAAATCATACCTCCGATGTAATTCTTGTTCTTATCAATCACAGAAACCGTATTCGCCGTACCAAGATCAAAGATCAGAAGCGGTACCGGATACTCTGCAATTCCTGCCACCGCATTCACCACCAGGTCACTTCCCAGCTGCGCCGGGTTATCCATCCGGATATTCAATCCGGTCTTGATTCCTGCTCCTACAACAAGAACATTCTTCTTCAGGATCTTCTCTACCGCCAGCTTCACGATGGTTGTAATCTGCGGCACGACAGAAGAAATGATTCCGCCTTCTATTTCATCTCTATGAATATGATAAATATCAAGTACATTCTTAATATCGATTGCATACTCTAACTCTGTCTTTGTGCGAACTGTTGACAGACGTTCTACAAAAAGAGTTTTGTCTCCATCAATACAGCCCAGCACAATGTTTGTGTTTCCAATATCTATTGTCAGTATCATCTTCTAATTTTCCCCTCTCCTCACCAGAATCTGATCAAGGATCCGATCCGCCGTCTCCTCCTTTGTCAGCTTTCCAAGCTCTTTTTCAAAGTCTTCTGTGATCACTGTGACCACATTCGTATTTCCGCCAAACCCGGCGCCTTCCATTTTCAGACTGTTCGCCACAATCATATCCAGGTTCTTTTTCTTCAGCTTCTTTCTGGAATTTTCGAGCATATTTTCTGTTTCCATAGAAAATCCACAGAGGAACTGACCTTCCGTTTTATGAGTGCCAAGATATGCCAGAATATCATCTGTGCGTTCCATCTCAAGTGCCAGATCATCGTCCTTTTTCTTCACTTTCTCATCACTGACATAGCGAGGTCTATAATCCGCAACTGCTGCCGCCTTGATAATAATATCCTGTTCTTCGGCCCGTCCTGTCACCTCTTCAAACATTTCTCTCGCCGTTGTGATTGGAACAACATTTACAAACTGTGGCTTCTCAATAGAAGTCGGTCCTGTAACAAGTGTAACATCCGCTCCACGCTGCATACATACCTTTGCAATCGCATATCCCATCTTTCCTGTAGAATGATTTGTAATATAACGGACAGGATCAATGGACTCCTGTGTAGGACCTGCTGTAACCAGAACACGCAGTCCTTTCATATCCTTTTCTCTTGCGATCTCCCGCAAAATATATTCAAGCAAAAGCTCCGGTTCCGGCATTTTCCCTGCTCCTGTATCTCCACAGGCAAGATAACCAACCGCCGGGCTGATCACTTCATAATCATAATGCTCCAGTACCTTCAGGTTATCCTGAACGATTGGATTCTCAAACATATTCGTATTCATTGCAGGAGCAACGATCTTCTTACATTTGCACGCCATGATTGTTGTTGTCAGCATGTCATCCGCAATGCCATGAGCAATCTTCCCGATCACATTCGCACTTGCCGGTGCCAACATAACTACGTCCGCTTTCTTCGCTAATGATACATGTTCTACACTATATTGAAAATTCCGGTCAAATGTATCTACAAGACACTTATTTCCTGTCAGTGTCTCAAATGTGATCGGATTAATAAAATTTGTCGCATTTTCTGTCATAAGCACATGCACATCTGCATGCAATTTCTTCAGCGCACTTGCAAGTGACGCAATTTTATATGCTGCAATACTTCCTGTCACTCCAAGAAGTACAGTTTTTCCCTTTAACATGAGTACATTTTTCCTTTCTGTTAAACTCTTTTTTTAGTTTAGCACAACAAATATTCTTAGAAAAGTCCTTTACCGTTATGTTTTTCACAAAATACCGTATAATTTTGTATTTTATCCACATTCTATATAAAGAAACCCACATTCTTTTCTTATAACTGATGCACGTATTCCATCTTTGATATTATTTCGTAACAAATAACACACCATAAAAAGGAGGATTTCATCATGGATGAACAAACACGAAAACTATATGAAGAATGCAACACAGGATGTCAGATGGCAATCGAAAGTATGCAGCAAATCAAAGATTTCACCCAAGATACAACCTTATTCCAATTAATTGAAAAATACATTGATCGTCATTCTCGATTAGGCGGTAATGCAAAAGACCACCTGATTGATTCGGGAAATGAAGTTAAAGCTCCGGGAATGATGGCTTCCGCATTTTCCTGGTTCAGCACAGAACTTAAACTGAATCTGAATGATGATAACTCCGAAATTGCAAAACTTCTGATTGATGGATGCAGCATGGGAATTAAAACACTCGGAGAACGTGCCAATACATTGAACAGGGCTGACAAATCTGCCGATGCGCTGGCAAGAAAAATTATCAAAACAGAAGAAGAAATGATACGAGAATTAGAATCATTTTTATAAAATTTGCTTTCTCTTATCTGTAATGTTAGTATAGTGATATTAAGTTATTAACATTACAGATAAGGAGCATTCTATGCTGAAATCATATATTGCATTTGACCTGGAGACAACCGGGCTAAGTCCTCAGGAACATGAAATTATAGAGATTGGTGCCCTCAAAGTCCGGGAAGGAAAGGTCGTTGACCGTTTTATGGAATTCGTCCATCCAGACAAACCGATCACACCGATGATCACCAACATCACACATATCACAAATGATATGGTTGCAGGAGCAAGATCCTGCCCGGAAGTCATCCACGATTTTCTCTCCTTTTGTGAAGATGACGTGCTGATCGGACACAACGTCATGTTTGACTATAGCTTTGTAAAATGCAGTGCAGTCAGAGAAGGTCTTACATTTGAAAAAATGGGGATCGATACTTTAAAAATTGCCCGCAAAGTACATAAAGACTTTGAGTCTAAAAGTCTCGGTGCGTTATGCGACTATTATCATATTGAGAATCCTGCTGCTCACCGCGCATACTATGATGCACTCGCAACCGCAAAGCTTTATCAGACACTGGCACACTATTTTGAGCCACAGGATCCGAAAGTGTTCCAGCCTCTTCAACTTCAATATAAAATTAAAAAAGTGCAGCCTGCCACACCAAAGCAGATTGCACTCTTAGAACGTCTGACGGAACAGAAAGAACTGATACCTGACTGGGATACAGCTACGCTGACAAGAAGCGAAGCCTCCCGGATCATTGACAGACTTTTGAAATCTTAATCTTCCTGAAGTCTCTGTACCATTGCCCAGATCGCCTTTGCTGAATTGAAGTTCACCGGCATCATCTCAGAGGCTTCAATGCTGATATCAAATGCATCCTCCAGCTCTGATACAAGTGTGATGATCGCGAAAGAATCAAGAAGCTGATCATCGATCAGAGCTGTCTCGTTCTCATAGTCAATACTATCATCAATCTCATTTAAAATCTCTAATAATTCTTCCATTTTTTCTTCCTCTTTTTCTATTATTTTAAATTTCATTATATCCTACGTTATATCACAAATATCTTTTTATGACAACTGTTCTACCATATTCAATTCATAAGTTTCCTGCTGTACTCTTGCCTGGATCCATCCTTCTTCCTCACTGTAAAGTACAACTCCCGGAAGTTCATGACTCAAGAATAATGCCATTCCTTCCATCGCTGAATATGCACCGGTTCTCTCAAACACAAGGATACTGCCTTTTTCCAAACCTCTCAAGGTAATTTCATTGCATAGAACATCATTCAATGTACATAAAGATCCACAGACTTTCCATGTCTTATCCTCTGTATTCTTGTCCTCAGAGTCTTCCGCATCCTTCATTGAAACTTCTTTCGGAAGTACCTTCACATATGGCTCATACATTCCCTTAATCTGTCCGTCGTAATTAATCTGATGACAGCCTCCATCAACAATGCAATAATGAATTCCATCACTTGTCTTTGTATCTTCCACTTTGGTCAAATAATAGCCACACATCGCAGCCAGCGCACGCCCCAGCTCTACTGTTACATGCCCCTTCCACTGCATAGCCTTCACAGCGTCCTGAAGCCCCTTTAGACCAGTTTCCTCAAAGGTCTCTGCCGTTTTATCGCGGAAATACGGAACTGCCGTTCCAGAGCCATATTCAAGACATTTCACATCAATCTGTTCTTCTGCCGCCTTCTTTAAAAATTCATCCAGATATGTCAGTTCTTTCTGATGACGCTTCAGATTCTTCTTCTGTGTTCCTGAGAAATAATGGATTCCCTCAGCCTCGATTCCCGGAAGTTCCTTTGCCTTTTTCAGAATTTCTAATACCGTATCTTCGTCCATTCCGAACTGATTTCCACTTGTAAGTCGCGGATACAATCTGAGAATACCATCCTCCGGATGTTCCTCGCTCCATTCCACAAAATATTGGAAATGCAGTGGGGATTCAACCGTATATGCACATCTATTTCCACAATATGCAAGTATCTCCCGAATATCATCTCGTTTTTTCATAACACCTGAAATAAACAACTTTTCCGGTGGAACTTGCAGTTTCCTGCAGATTCGGAATTCTCCCATAGAGCAGACCTCGATTCGGTCTGACCACTGAGCCATATATCCTGTCAGAAATGGATTCGCCTTCATTGCATAACAAAGGTTGATCTCCGGACCAAATCCAGCACGAATACGTTCTGTCTGTTCTTTTAAGATATCCAGATCAAACACATAAAGGGGCGTTCCATACTTTCTAAACGCCTCTTGAAACAGTTCTTCTCTCATAACATTTATCCTTTCCCCTTATTCTTTTTCCTGTGATTAATTTTAAGACATCACATTCTATTTTTTCCATAATTCTTAAAATAATTACGGTCTGTCTTGCCATTCTTGTTCAACGGCATCTCATCTACCTGAATCAATTTTGTCGGAACCATATAGACCGGAAGTTTTTCCTTCATCTGTTTTCTGACATCTGAGGCTGCTTTCTCTCCAAGATAAAATCCCATAATACGATTTTTCTCCATATCAAAGACACAGCAGCTCTTCTCCACTCCATCAAGTGCTGTCATAGAACGCTCAATTTCCTCCAGCTCAATCCGGTGTCCCATATGTTTGATCTGGAAATCTTTTCTTCCTGCAAATACGATATTTCCTTCTTCGTCATAACTTCCAAGATCTCCGGTTCGATACATTCTCTGTTCTGTTCCATCTACAGGATACAGCACAAACTTCTCCGCTGTCTGCTCAGGTTCTTTATAATAGCCATTCGCCAGAGATTCTCCTGCCGAGCAGATTTCCCCCTGTACACCAGGTTCTGTCACCTGTTTGCCTTCCTCGTCTACAAGGATTACTCTTCTTCCCGGGAATGCCTTACCGGCCGGTATTTTCTCACTGTCCTCATACTGTCGCTCAATCGGAAAATACGTACAGTTGCAAGTAATCTCTGTTGGTCCATATAAGTTTACAAACTTTGCTTCAGGCAGTTTTTCCTGCCAGATACGCAGCTGTTTTGGCGGCATTGCTTCTCCGCTGAACATAACCCTTTTTACTGATTCCGGCACTCTGTAATTCAATCCTTTCAACGCAGACACAAGTGTTAATGCCGAAACAGCCCAGGTCAGATTAGTCACTTTCTTATCGCAAAGATAATCCAGAAGTCTCGGCGGTGTTGAAAAATATTCCTTCGGTATCAAAACAAGCTGTGCCCCTGTCATGATACTGGAATAAATATCCTTCACAGACACATCAAAATCAAACGGTGCCTGATTTCCAATTACATCCGCTGATGTAATCTCAAAGATTTCTGTAAAATGACGGATAAACCGGCTGGCTGCTCCATGACTTACCACGATTGCCTTCGGTGTTCCTGTTGATCCGGATGTAAAGATTCCGTATAAAACATCCGTCTCTTTCCACTGCCCCTGGATCTGTTCCAGTCTACTGTACTGCTCTTCTGACAATTCCGTTCCTGTTGCTGTCTTAAGTGCCTCCGGCCCCATCACTTTATTTTCCAGTCCATTTCCAACAGCTGCCAGCTGTTCCTTCCCTTTTTCATCGGAAATAATCACTTCAGGATCCAGTTTCTCCATAATCTTTCTCAGACGTTCTGTTGGATTCATCGGGTTCACCGGCACATAAAAGCATCCTGCATAAACGATGCCGAGCATCACTGCCAGTGTTTCTGAACTTTTCTCTAAAAGAACCGGAACCGGGTTCCCCGGTTGAACTTTTTCACTTAATTCTGCGCCTATTACCTGAGCTTTCTTCACAAGTTCCTTCCAGGTCAGCTCCTGATTCACATCCGAAACCGCAACCCGGTCTGCATACTTTTCCGCTGTCTGCTCCAGACTCCATAAAATATTCAACTTCTCTTTTGCTATCATTTTTCTACACCTGTTTCTTTTGTCACTTCTATTTCTCCTCGTGTCTTTGCAAGATTTTGCTCGTACTGTTCCGCCAGCTGATTCCATGCTTCATAAGCCGGATCATTTCTATGATCTTCCAACTCATAATTATCTTCTAAATAATTCCCAAGATATGAAGTCACCTTCTCTGCCCCATAAACATTCAGGTGATCCCCTTTATCCTGTGTATCTTCCGCCCAATTCAAACCCAGTTCTTCTACCTTCTCATTCAAATCAAGATATGCAATTCCTTTTTCATCTGCGTATTGCTGCATCTCCGCATGACGTTTATGATTCCAATTCTTCGGTGACGGCATACTGACAAGCAATAACTGCGCGTTATTCTTCTCACACAGTTCTTCAATTTTCTCCAAATAGATTTTAACATACTTTGGCATTGTTTCACATTTTTTCTTTTTCTTCATATAATCCGGTTTGCCTTCATATGGGGCAACCTCATCTCGAATCACAAACCCCTTGTAATTCGTATGTATTTTCGGCTCATCCACCGCTGTCTTCCATAGATTATGATAACGAAACACCGGAAGATAATATTGACCCATCTGTTCTAAAATTGCCTGCGTACTTTTCACTGCACCGATGTCACGGAACAAGGTATTTGTCTCGAGCATAACTATTTTAGGAGACTGTCCTTTAAATCCCTGTTTTAACATATAATAAGTTTCCGGTATTCTCTGTGCTCCCTGCCCACAATCATAAGCTGCGATTCCCTGATCTTCCCACAACCGCATTGTAGACACGGAATTATAGCTTTCACTATCACCGGCCACCAGCAGATCCAATGTATCTTCCGGCTCAACTGTAAGAGCCGCAAATGGGCGGTTTCTTCCGGTCACTTCTCCATTCAGCTGATGCACCACATAATATTCCATCCCGACAGAACTTGTCACCAAAAATACTGCCAGTATTACAATAAAGAGAATTCCTCTTTTTATCTTACTCATTCTTCTCACCTCAGAAACCAGCATAGATCAGATCCTGAATCTGATATCCATCCCCATACGCTGCGAAGATCAAAATCCCTATAACTAAGGCATAATACAATCCCCAGCGCACCGGTACAGCCAGTTCTCCCATTTTCTTCTGTACAGAGATTCCGCGCTCTTTCATAGAACCTATCACTCCCACGATCAGACAACCTACAATTACTGCCAGATAATCTGCCCGCTCAAGTCCAAGTGTATACAGTGTCCCATCCGTTAATTGTCCCACATCAAAATTCTTTATCATACTACAGAACATATACCATCCGGCCTTCAATCCATTTGCACGGAAAAATAACTCTCCAACTACAATAATCACCCATGTCTTTGCAATCTGGATTGTTCTCCAGATTTTCGTCTCCGGATCAATATGACACGCTTCTAAAATATGGTCTCGAACCGGCTCCACAGCAATCCCAAGCATGATCAATACAAAATAATACATTCCATAGAAAATATAGTTCCACTGTGCGCCATGCCAGACTCCGTTCGCAACCCACACTGGGAACAGGGCGATTGCAGAAGTCACCAGTCTTGTAATATGCTTTCCGCAATGCTTTCTTCCATACTGGTTCCATTTCTTAACCAATCCGGATACCGATACCGGATAGAAAATATATGCCTTGAACCACGCGCCGAGTGTAATATGCCATCTGCGCCAGAATTCCGAAGGATTCTTCGCACAGAACGGCTGTCGGAAGTTTTCCGGAAGGCAGATACCAAACAGCTTTCCACTTCCTATAATGATATCCATACAACCGGAGAATTCCATATAAAGCTGAATCACATAACCGATCGCTGCCGCAAGAATCACTGCTCCATGATAGTCTGCATAATGGTCAAACACCTGATTTACCATCAGTGCCATACGGTCTGCTATCACCATCTTTTTAAAGAGTCCCCAGAAGATTCTTACATAACCATCGACCACATTTCTATATTCCAATGGCTTTCCTGTATACAAAGTATCTGCCACATCTGAATATCTTGCGATTGGTCCCTCCATGATCTGTGGGAAGAATCCGAGAAACAATGCGGTTCTCCAGATTTCTGTCTCTGCCTGGATGGTTCCCCAGTACACATCTGTCATATAACCAATTGCCTGCAATGTATAAAATGAAATTCCAATTGGCATTAATAGCTTTTCCGGTCTCCATCCTTCCAAAACCGGATGTCCGAATAAATAACTCAAGTTTGTCGTAAAGAAATCAAAATATTTTAAATAACCAAGAACTCCGAGTAAAATCAAGATTCCCAGTATTAATACTCTTCTTCCCTTTTTCTGATACTCTGCTTTAATTACTTTCTTTTGTTTCCGATCCATACCTTCCACGGCTTTTGCTTCTTCTGTTTTGAGCAAAGTCAGCCAGATGCCAATACAATGGGTCAGAAGCGTTGTCCCCAAAAGATAAACCAGCAATTTTCCACTTAGCAGATAAAAGAAAATCCAGCTGAATGCAAGCAAGACTCTTCCTCTCCATTTCTCCGGTGCAAGCTGATAGGCCAACAGACAAACCGGAAGAAATAGGAATATATATATAATTGAATGATATCCCATCTTTGAAGTTCTCCTTTTTCATATGTTGTAAACTATACTTTCTTTCAAAGTATCTATAAAGTTACCATACAGATACAAACATTTCTAGTGTAAACCTTTTTTTATTATTTCATCAACATCTTAAAGCATACTCTCTACATTTCTTAAGATTTTATAAATTTGTCTCCCGCTCAAACTGGTATGGTTTATTTTTGTAAAAGTGGCTCTTTTTTATAGTCCACTTCTGTTGTATAGTATGATAAATCTTAAAGGAAAGAGGTTTTTGTTATGAATTCTAAGTCAACAGTAACATTAAAGAAACTTGTCATGGCTGCACTGTTCGCAGCGCTTGCCTGTGTTGCTACGATGTCAATCAAGATTCCTACTCCCGGAACAAGCGGATATATTCACCCGGGTGATGCGATTGTTATCCTTGCTGGTGTTGTTCTCGGACCTACATGGGGATTCCTCGCAGGCGGTATCGGATCTGCTATGGCAGACCTGCTCGGAGGATATTTTGTCTATGTTCCGATCACATTCGTGATCAAAGGACTGGTATCCCTTTGCTCCGCCCTTCTTTACCGTAAAGTAGGTAAGAATTCCAAAAGCCGTTACACAGCAGTCATCCTCGGCGGTGTTGCTGATATCATTCTCGTTGCCGGCGGTTACTGCCTGTGCGAGTACTTTATCTACGGAGCCGGTGCATTCGCAAGCGTTCCGGCGAACCTGGTCCAGGGAATCGGTGGACTGATCCTTTCTGCTGTACTTTATCCGATTTTGATTGCAATTCCGGATGTAAAACAGACAGCACTTGCGAATTCATAAGTTTTGTTTATTAACTGATAAGCCCTATAATATTGCACGCAAAATTCCCCATGGGAAGACAGAACCTTCACTTCTTCTCATGGGGGATTTTGTTGTATCTAAATACTTATTTTCACATAAAGAAAAAAGTCCGAAAACAATCATTTCCAAACTTTCTAAGAGGCGCAGACCGGATTTGAACCGGTGAATCAGGGTGTTGCAGACCCACGCCTTACCGCTTGGCTACTGCGCCATATCTTAAATTTTATTACAGCCAGCAATGCTTTCTGTAAAATGACCCCGACGGGAATCGAACCCGTGTTACCGCCGTGAAAGGGCGATGTCTTAACCGCTTGACCACGGGGCCTCAACGATCACATTCTTGCGTGACCGTTTTATATAATATCATATGTTTTTGTGGAATGCAAGTGTTTTTACAAATTTTCTTTTATTTTTTTCATCACCTTTTTTCATCACAATTCAAGAATGTAACAGTTACTCACCGTTTTTCACTTCGAACCTGCTGATTCCCATCATGCTCACTGTTCCATCCGTGCTGTTCGTATCGATCTCGCAACTATTATAAAAACTTCCGTCTTCATACCAGTTATATACATTTACAAGCTCGGATTCTGTATGTTGGGATGCTTCTCCATACGATGCCTGAACGACATCAATTGCCGTTCCCAACTGGATTCCTCCCGGGAATATTACTGTCAGGTCTTCGTTTCTCAGTGAATACTGTTCCACATAGATTCCTCCGACCAGACAATCCTTCGCTTCTTTTACAGCATTCCCCGTATTGATCAGATCCACCATGATCGTATTCTTGGAAGCATCTTTAAACCAGGCATTCTGATAATCTCCTGCTTCAATCTCATACTCCTGCGGAAGGCTTTTTTCATCCAGCGTAAGTCCAGTGCTTTCCAGGTCTGCAATCGTACACGGAAGTGTCAGTACCTTACCGTTAATCTGAACAGTATAAGAATTCCAGTTTACTCCAAGTTCCTCGCTTTGTGGTGAAGCACCTTCTATATCCGACTGGATTCCCTTAGCGGCTTCTGCTTCTGCCGTTGCTTCCTGATTCTCTTCTTCCAGCATTTCATCTGTATTATTCTCCGCTTCGTCCTCACCGTTATCCTTCGCAGATTCCTTTACAGCCTTTGGTACTTTAATCTTCTTTGTATCATTATAGGACACAAATGTCACTTCCAGTGTATAGGATGTCACCTGTGCATTCTCTTCTCCTGCTGCCTTCAGATAATCTGTCAAATCAAAGGTAATCTTTGCCGGAAGTATATTACTTCTATAAATATCAATCACACAGTCCACTTTTACATTGTTCAATTTCTGCTGAAGCTCCACGTTGCTTTCCGCATCCTTGGAAGCCTGTAGATTCCATCCTGACAGATCAGAGGAATCTTCTCCGAGTAAAGCTTTCAGCGTATCTGCAAATGTCTCCTGGAACTGTGTTCCACTGATCGTTCCTATCAGCTCAAAGCACTCTTCCTTATTCACGGTCGCAAGATCCTGTGAAACAGTGAATGCTCCGGACAGATTCTGAAGTCCATCAAATAATAAAGTCTGCTGTGAAGATGTCTCTTTCTCCTCAACAGCGTTCTTCTCCCAGGCTTCATCCGTTCCACTGTAGATCACCGTCTTCCCGTCTTCTTCCACCTGATAAGATTCCATCTCCTGTGTCTCTTTCGTTCCGGCCATATTCGTCTTCTGCTGACCTTTCCTGTGTACTGCTGCCGGATCCCGTATCATCTCGATATCCAGATTGCTCTCCTGGCTGATCGCACTGTCGCCATCCCCCATCTGCAGTTTTACGATCTGATTCTCTTCTGCCGATTCTACTGATGTCATATTAACCTCAATATCGCGGAACAGATTCTCTGCTGTCGCTGCTTTCTGACAGCCACTCAGACTTCCAACTGCCGCAAGAAATATAATTCCTGCCGTTAACTTCTTTATCCTTTTACATTTCATAGTTTGTCTTTCACTTCCCAAGTCGTATATTCAAGAATGCCTCGACATTCTTGCTGCTATATCTTATCGTAACCAGCTTTGCACTTCATTATACAAAATTATTTTCTCAAAAACAATGCTTACTTCCTGCCTGTGACATCTCATCGATGAACAATAATTACTGTTCACACACCACTATCCCGAGCATCCCCCTATCGTCTTCTATTTTCCTACTATTTTTATATGTTTATTTGGTTTTTCTATTGACTTTCTCATTGAAATGCTTTATCATACTTTTCATACTTGTTTAATATGTTATTTGTTTGAGTGAGGAATTTGCTTATGAATATCTTATGCTTTGGAGATTCGAATACTTACGGATACCGCCCGGATGGAATCGGACGCTTTGATGAAAAAACAAGATGGACCTGCCTGCTTCAGAAGAAATTCGGCAACGGACATCGCATTATCGAAGAAGGATTGTGCGGCCGCACAACTATTTTTTCGGACGCTTTTCGCGAAGGCCGCCGCGGATTAGACCAGATTGGAATCACAATAGAGACTCACAATCCTATAGATCTTCTGATTCTCATGTTAGGAACAAATGACTGTAAAACGCGCTTTAATGCTTCTTCCAAAACGATTGCCAAAGGATTGATTCAGGTTATTGAAAAGGCAAAGAAATATAGTTCTCAGCCTTTGAACTCTTGATCATCTCTCCGATCCATCTTGGCAATGGAGTCGGAGATGACGGCTTTGATTCTGAATTCGATCTTGCGTCTGAACAGGTTTCCAGACAGCTTGCACAGGAATATCGGAAAGTTGCTACTCATTATCACGCCGGTTTTCTGGACGCTTCAAAAATTGCTCTTCCAAGTGAAATTGACCGGGAGCATCTGGATGAATCCGGTCATGCAGCACTTGCAGATGCTGTTTATAAAACAATTACTGAAAATGGATTGCTTGAGAAAAGGATGGACTCTTCTTTCTGTCATATTGCATGATATTCTGTCCTAATGCTCTTACCAACTATGAGAAACACGCTCCGCGAGTTTCTCAAGTTATCGCGGCAGTCGCCAAGGTCTCGTGCAAGCACGGACTTTGGCTCGTTGCCACGTAAATTAAAAGGGCTGTCGTACGACAGCCCTTGAACTGCTCCCCGTCAAGTAGACAATTGAAAAAATATAAATTTTTCCTACCAGCAGAAATTTATCTGCTGGCAGTTTTTATGCAGCTTGCAAGTAAATTTCATGTTT
>NZ_QTZH01000057.1:0-14809 GCF_003462585.1 Ruminococcus sp. OM04-4AA
CTGTATTTTATTATAAAAAAATAATTTTTTTTCTTTGAACTGGCATACATTTAAAAAGTTGAAAATATACTCCTTAAGGAGTATAGTAAAAACATAATAAGTTATCACGGTTACATTATACGTGGTCAGCGACTTAAAAAAGAATGAAGTAGAAAGAAGGTGTCCCTTTGTCAAAACAAATGAAAAGAAAAATCTATCATGGTTCATCCGAAATCATTGAGAAGCCTGAGTTCGGGTATGGAAAGCCATATAATGATTATGGACTTGGATTTTATTGTACAGAGCAGATTGATATGGCAAGAGAATGGGGTGTGTCCAAAGAGGAAGATGGGATTGCAAACTGCTATGAAATTGATTGCTCAGGATTGAAAATTCTGAATCTGAATGATGAAAAATACTGTATTTTACACTGGCTGTCGATTCTGTTGGAGAATAGAGAATTCGAAGTGTCATCAGCTCTTGCAGCAGAGGCGAAAGAATATATCCTCAAGAAGTTTAAAATAGAGTATGAAGAATATGATGCAATTGTCGGATATCGTGCGGATGACAGTTACTTTTCCTTTGCTCAAGATTTCATTAATGGGGCTATTTCCTATCGGCAGTTAAACCGGGCAATGCATCTTGGAAAACTGGGACAGCAGTTTGTACTGAAAAGCAAAAAGGCATTTCAGCAGATTGAATTTACCGGTTACGAATCAGCTGCAAGTAAAGAATGGTATAGGAAAAAGATGTTGAGAGACAGGTCTGCCAGAAGAGAATATTTTGATGTAGAACGGAATAAGAGACAAAAAGGAGATTTGTATATAATACAGATCATGGATGAGGAGATGAAATCAGATGATTTGTGCTTACGATAGAGTTTATTTGGAGTCCGCACGAAGGAACCTTGCGAGAATGTTGGATTTTGCTGTATATGATATGTGCTATGATTTACAGCAGTTTTATCACTGGTTTTTGATGTCGGGAATAGCAGAGCAGTTTGGAAGCGGTGACTATAGATTCCTTGCCGGTATGTCTGGAGTAGAACTGGCTTATGAAGTACTGGATGTATCACAGATCGCCTATGAGCGCCGGAAACCATGTTATTCCGCGAACCGCAGTGAAGAATATTGGACAGGCTGGGCATTAGCTTATTATCAGTGGGAGACATCCCTTACATTCAGGGAAATAGAAAAGTATATTCCAATCACAGAAGTCTGCGGTTTGTATTCACCGTACCATGAAATGGATATCCGTCAATTCTCTGATAAGATGAATGAATTATACATGAAAGCAAAGAAGGGAACAAGTCTGAAAATATTACGGAAATATGCAGGAATGAGCCAGAGAGAACTATCTGAATTATCCGGGGTTCCGTTAAGGACGATCCAACAATATGAGCAACAACAAAAGAATATTAACAAAGCCCAGGTAGAATATTTAGTGAGATTATCGAAGACGTTATACTGTGAAATCACAGACTTATTAGAAAAGACAAAATAGTAAAAACAGAGTAGAAAAAAGGAACGGATTTTCTGCATGAAATAAAAAAGTTGACATGCACACAATTTTATGATATTATATCGCTCGTAACATTTTTGTAATAATTGTAATAAAAATGAAAATAATGCATAATATTAATAAAGAATAGCAATTAAATGGAAAAATTTATGCAACAAAATTGTTAGGAGGGTATATGAAATTTAATAAAAATAAAAGGATTTTTCTGGCGATGTATACAGCAATGATGAGTGCGGTCATGCTGACGGGATTTGCAAGTTCCACGGAAGCACAGGAGCAGAGCGTTGCAGAAGCAGAAGTGTCAACGGAGGCAGCTGAGCAGGAAGAAACTTTAGATGACACACGGTTTGCAGAGGGTACAGGTACAGACTGGGGTGTATCACAGGAAGTGATCGATGTGCAGTCAGGGATGATCGAGAATGTGAAGATTGCGGCAGCTGAAGCGAAGATTGCTTATGAAGCAAAGCTGGAAGAAGAGAGACGTGCGGCGGAAGAAGCAGAACGGATCGCCAGAGAGAAGGCAGAGGAAGAAGCGGCAGCAGCGGCACAGGCAGAAGCAGCGGCTGCACAGCAGGCAGAAAAAGAACTGCTGGCATCCCTGATCTTCTGTGAAGCGGGAAACCAGCCGTATGAAGGACAGGTTGCGGTTGGAGCTGTTGTAATGAACCGTATCAATAGTTCCTCTTATCCGGATACAATGGAAGAAGTAATCTACCAGTCCGGTCAGTTCTCACCGGCAATGTCCGGATGGCTTGACCGCGTAAGAGCAAACCAGGGCTATACAGAGGCTGCGATGCAGGCAGCAGAAGATGCACTTGCAGGAAGCAATCCGATTGGAGATTGTCTGTATTTCAGTGTAGGCGGTTACGGAACACGGATCGGAGATCACTTATTTCATTAGAATGCTCCACTCACAACATCTGCTCAAACAGAGTCGATCAGATACTGTGGAACCCTTTTCCGATAATCTCACTTGTATTAGAGATTAGAATAAATGCCTTTGGATCGGTCATCTTGATGAAATTACGCAGGCGGACAGCCTGGGTACGGTTCAGTGCAGTCAGGACAATCGCTTTGTCCTGACCGGAATAAGCACCCGTTGCGTGAAAGACGCTGGCACTGCGGTTCAGCTCATGAACGATGAAAGCACAGATCGGTTCCGGGTCGTCACATACAACATTAAAATATTTGGACAGATTAAAGTTCTCGATAAAGGTGTCTACCATGAAAGAACGAATCGTAAGTCCGAGCAAAGAATATAATCCAGTTTTGATATCGAAGATAAAGAATCCGGCAATAGTGATCAACAGATCAGAAAGCATAAGAGCCGGTCCGATATTGAAGCTGGAATATTTTTTTAAAATCATAGCAATAATATCTGTACCGCCACTGGAACTGCCGATGTTGAACAAAATGGCAGAGCCAAGAGCAGGAAGTGCAATCGCAAAACAAAGCTCCAGCATCGGCTGGTCAGTCAAAGGAGCTTTCATCGGGCAGACGCGCTCCAGAAAAGAAAGCGTTACCGAGAGCAGAATACTGCAATAAGCTGTCTTAGCTGCGAATTTCTTACCAAGAACAATCATTCCGATCAACAGAAGCGTCATACTGGCAACAAAGTTGAAATCACCGGCTGTCATAAGTCCTGTCTTTGCAATAAGAACAGCAAGACCGGTGATGCCGCCAAAGGTAAAGTTATTCGTGAACTTGAAAAAATAAGTACCGATCGCCATGATCAGTGTGCTGACTGTCAGTAAAAGAAAATGTTTCCCCTTGTCTAACATAAATAAATTCCTCCCCAAAAGAAAAATGATAGCTTTCGTGTGCAACATCCGCTATAAAAAGCTGTCATAAATGTTTGTACATATGATTGTAAGCGCTGAAAAGTGAAAAGTCAACGCATGAAGTTATCCAAAAAAGGAAATACTGAAATTAAGCAAAGTACGAAAACAGCATACCAAAATAGAACGAAAAGCACTGAAAAGGAGGTTTTAGAGTGTGGAACCAGAAGTTAGAAATAAGCTGGATCTTGCAGTAGAAATCCGTGATGTTTATGCAAGAGAAATTCTTGATTTCGCCGGAAATCCGGCCATTGAAGTAGAAGTTCTGGCAGGAGGAGAAATCATAGGAAAAGCATCTGTGGCAGGAAAAAATTATAATAAAAAAGAGCAGACAGAAAAACAGCAGATGGATATCGAAGGAAAAATCGAATTGCTTAACAGTCAGATTGCACCGGAAATAATCGGTGAAAATGTATTTGAACAAAGAAAGATTGATACAATTCTGAAAGAAAACGGAAATGAACAGACATCCTTTGCAATATCACTTGCAGTGGCGCGAGCAGCAGCGGCTGCAGAAAAGATTCCGCTTTACAGGTATCTTGGAGGCGTACGTGCGGTACATCCAAGTATGCCGCAGCTGATCAGAAAAGAAGAAATTGAGATAGAAAAGATAAAAGAAATTAAGATAGACGAGAGTACAGTTCTTACGAAACTGTTCGAAAGAATACTGAAAGAACAGAATGAAGGGAATAAACTGATTCTCAGTCAGGAAACAGCAGGAACAGAAGACAGCTTTCTGGTAGATCTTGCAGTTGCAGCGAATATTACGATGATCTTGGTTGAAAACAGAGAAAGCGCTTATTATACAGTACTGAACAATCGATTGTTACAACTGGAAGAGAAGATCAGTGGATGAGGCAATCTCAAGAGATCAGGGAGAAATAAATAATGGGAGCATAGCTCCCAATTATTTAGCGACTTTATTTTACACTCTCTAAATACATTTCTGTCAGTTCAACAGCATCTGCAATACACTGAGAACATGGGACAACTTTCCCCTTTCCAGAGACTCCCTTTAGGTCACGACAATAATAGGTTCCGTTCTTTTGGCGGAATTTTTCTGCAAATTCTTTTGTTTTCTTATAGGTATCTGCTTTTGTAGCTTTTCCATTTTCAAGATTTCCAATGCTGTTGTCCATTCCGATAACCATCATCATTCCGGTTACAGCTCCGCACATGTCCATCATGCCCATGCCAAATCCGAATCCCTCAGAGATTTTAAACATTGTTTCCTGGTCTACACCAAATTCCTCACAGAAAGAACAGGCTACAGCCTGTGCACAGTTATACCCTTTGTCATGTAGTTCTAATGCTTTTTCCACTTTTGTACTCATTTTTTTCTCCTTATGATTAGAAATTCCCAACTTATTTTTTGATTTTAAATTGTTTTTATTATAACGCTCTTTTCTGTTTATGACAATTGGTATTACGGATTTTGAAAGAATTTGAAAGAATGAAATCAAAGGAAGAATATGATATTATAAAAATAAAAAACGGAATTTATAGAGAAAAGCACCTGTCAAAGAAGCTTTGCGTAACTGTATATTTCAAATGTATAAAGGGAGGCGAATGAGGTGAAAATCGTTCGAGGAATAAATTTTATAGAAGGAAGCAGAGAAGAAGAATTACCAAATTTTGAATCAAATTTTCCGTATATCGCTTCTCGTGTAGAATTAAATCAATATGAAGAAGATAGTATTCCATGGCATTGGCATAAAAGCGTAGAAGTGTTTTATGTAGAGCAAGGAAACCTAGAATACCGTACGCCTAACGGACATTATATTTTTCCACAGGGCTCAGGAGGCATGGTTAATTCTAATGTTCTTCATACAACGAAGCCAAAAGAAGACAATACGGTACAGCTAATTCATATTTTTGACCCATCATTTATTGGCGGTGAAACAGGAAATATAATTGTGAAAAAATATATTATGCCAATTATCACATCTGGAGAATTGGATATGATTCCATTATATTCTAATAATTTGGAACAAAAAGAAATATTAGATCTTATAAGGAATGCATTTAATTTATCAGAAAAGGAATTTGGATACGAACTAAAACTGCGTGAGCGATTAACTGAAATTTGGCTATCACTTTTCAAAGTGTCATTTTCTGTGATTGAAAAAAAGAAAACTAGTACGAGAGCGAACGACAGAATAAAATTGATGATGGTTTATGTTCATGAAAATTTTGCAGATAAAATTACTGTTTCTGATCTTGCAAAAGTTGGCTACATAAGTGAGAGAGACTGTTTTCGAGTTTTTCAAGAGTGTCTTCACATGACGCCGATAGAATATATTACAAACTATCGGCTGCAAAAAGCCTGCTATATGTTAGTACATAGCAAAGATACTATTTCTGCAATCAGTCAGGAGTGCGGATTAGGAAGCAGTAGCTTTTTCGGAAAGACTTTTCGAGAACATATGGGGATGACACCAATGGAATATCGAAAAAAATGGCGGAATAGTGATATATAAAGGCATTAAAAAGATATTTTATTCTTTAAAATTGCAGTATGATGATAATCAAGAACAAAACATATCTTTTATGAAAGGATAATGTTTGGATTGGAAGTGGTAGCATTCTCTTGCCGGGAGTTACAATCGGTAAAAATAATGTTGCGGCTAGCAATCCATGTAGAGTAATTCGTTGCATAAGGGAGTAGAAAAGAAATGAATCAGGTAAAAATTATTTTTTTTGATATTGATGGAACATTGTTGGAGATGGGAAAAACAGAGATAACACCGAATACGAGGAAGGCGTTATGTTCATTAAAACAAAATGGTATAAAAATATGTATCGCAACAGGGCGTTCGTTTGCTACCATACCAATGTTTGAGGGAGTTGTATTTGATGCGATTTTGGCATTTAATGGATCTTTCTGCGTTGCAGGTAATCAGGTGGTGGCAAAATGTCCTATTCCGAAAGAAGATATAGAAATAATTATTGAAAATGCAAAGAGAATGGAAAGACCTGTTTCTATTGCAACAGCGGAAGAGATTGTTGCAAATGGAAGCGATAAAGATTTAGAAGATTATTTTGCGATTGCACATCATAGGGTGAATGTATCCGAGAAATTCGAAGAATATGTGGACAAAGATGTGTTTCAAATCATGTTGGGATGTGACTTAGAAGAACGTAAGTATATATTAAAGGGAACGAAAAATGCCAAATTAGCAGCGTGGTGGGATAGAGCCATAGATATTATTCCAAAAGAAGGTGGAAAAGGAGCTGCGATTGAACAGATTCTTGCACATTACAAATTCTCAAAGGAAGAAGCCATTGCGTTTGGAGATGGAGAAAATGATATTGATATGCTACTATCCGTTGGAAAAGGGATTGCAATGGGAAATGCATCTGAAAAAGTGAAAGAAATTGCGACTGATATTTGTGAAAGCGTGACAGATGATGGGATTTATTATTATCTGAAAAGCCAGAAGATAATAAATGAGTGAAAGGTAGGTGGGAAAAATATCGCAAAAAAAACTATAATGCAAGTGTAAAGAAAAAGGAGGTAAAAAATAATGAGCAAAATGAAAAAATGGTTAAACAATTGGTTTAAGGAATCTGTAGAATTTTATGGTTCAATGTTTCGTTATGGAATTTATTATAGATAGGACAGAGGAAGAACACAAACTATGAACCGTACAGAGAATCAAAAAAAGCAAGGTATCATGAAATAAAGAGTTGCATCTTGGCAAAAAGGTGTAGCTCTTTTTTTGGTGGAAAAATTGACAGAAGATAAGAGAATCGAATTGCAAGACTCTATCCCCTAAAATGCTGATATTTGTTGAAAAATCAGGCTTTTTGCAAGCAAAAATGAAAAGGCTATATATAGGTAGCCTGCGAAACTGGAATTGCCCATTTTGAGCCTGATTTTAAGAATAATGTCCTGACAGAGAGCAATGGAATGATTCTCTGCCCAGGATTCAAAAGGAATGGAAAAAATGCAGGAGGAAATCAACCGAATGCTGGTTACAGAAGCAAGCCGAATGGCAATGTATTAAAATTAGGTGGATGTAATTGAAGAAAAATATGATATCATATGAGTAATAAAACAGAATTTAAGGAGGAGACTGTAAATGAAATTATCAGATTTAGCAACAGGTTCTGATTGGACAGTGTGGATTGTCTTTGTGATATTTGCTGTACTTTCTATTATTTTACTTTCTGGACACGGAAGCTGGTTCATTTCTGGATATAATACAGCTTCAAAAGAAGAAAAGGAAAAATATAATGAAAAGAAGTTATGCAGAACAATGGGAATTGGAATGTCTATTATAGCAATTCTTCTATTAACAATGGGCTTGTTTGAAAATATTTTACCTGCATTTTTTGTATATATTGCATCGGGAATTATTTTGGTTGATGTTGTGGTAATTATCATTTTAAGCAACACGCTATGCAGAAAGTAACAATTTCCAGCTTGTATGTAAAAAACAGAAAAAATGTAGATATTGTGGCAAAGAATTAGATAGTAATTTGGAATGTTGTAGCAGTGAGTGAGAAAACAGCTATAGAAAGATAATTGAAAAAGATAGACATAAAATTAAGTATTTCATTTCGGGCATTATTTTAGGGTTTTTAGCTATGTTTTATGGTGTTGTGTCAAGCCGCAATTGCATGATTGGAAGTGGAATTATAGTAATGGGGGTCACAGTTGTTGTGCTTCCATTTACTACTCCAGAAACAACTGCTTTATTTGGAAATAAAAAGGCGAGATATATCGGAAGAATATTAGGTATGATACTTATAGCGGTTGGAATATGGGTAGGGTTTATTTGATGACAACTTCAGTCTTTAGAGCAAATTAATCAGAAGTTGAGAGGAGGTCTCTATAATGTTTATATTTTTATCTGTGTGTTCACTTTTAGTACCGTTATCTATGATTATATTGGGATATACGTGGAAAGATAACTCTCCTAAAGATCGGCAGGGGAGTTCGGGATATCGAACTACTATGTCAAGGATGAATGATGAAACATGGAGATATGCACACAGGTGTTGGGGCTGGATAAACTTTGTTTTAGGAATCATTCTGGTGATACTATCGATTTTTATTTTGATTTTAACGAAAGATAATACAAACTTTGAAATGATTTCTGTTTATTTGGTGTTTTTACAATTAGGAATTATGGTGCTTACAATTATTCCGACAGAATTTTTGTTGCATAAGCATTTTACAAAGCAAGGAATGAAAAAATAGCTAACTTCCAATTGGTGAAAATGAAAATCGGAATTTTATGAGGTGAGTTATGTAAAAAGCAAAAGCAATTAATATGTTGGGAGAATTTTGTGGCAAGCGTGATATAGAAGAATTTACACAAAATGTATTAGAAAAAAATTGGAATCAATCAGGCTGATGTAATGGTTTTATTTGGAGGAAGCATTATAGCCGGTGGTGATATTCTTGCTGAAGCCATTCAGAACGAAGTGGCAAAGAAAAATATTATTGTCGGAGGTGCTGGACACACAACAGAGACATTGAGAAATGTTGCTGGAGCAACAGATTATTTTCGGAAATTTAGGTTATTCTATTTTGTAACAAGGAAAGATAGAAAGGTGTGGATGTTTATATGGCAAAGAAATTAGACTTAAACAAACCAGTATTTGAATTGGTTCAGGAATATCCTGAGCTTGTAGATGTTTTAAAGGATTTAGGATTTTCAGAGATTACAAAGCCTGCAATGCTTAACTCTGTGGGACGCATCACAACAATTCCAAAGGGAGCTAAGATGAGAAACATATCCATGATGAAGGTTGTGCCGGCACTTATGAGTAATGGGTTTGAACTTATTGGGAAGATGCCAAATATCTTTGCACTTGGAAAGAATAATGCAGGAGACGAGACCAGCAGTGAAGATGGGGCTTTTCAGGAAAATACAAGAGAAAAGATAAAGAGCTATTTAAAGCGACTTGGAGAAGGCGAAGACTTAGAGAGTGTGCGCAAAGACTTCGTAGAGAATTTTTCAGAGGTAGAGGCATCTGAAATTATGAAGCTGAGCAGGAGCTAATTAAGGAAGGCACACCAATCACAGAAGTGCAGAAATTGTGCGATGTTCACAGTGCCTTATTTCACGGTGCAACAAAGGAAGAAAAGATTGCAAATGCAGAAAAAGCAGTAGAAGAGTCACTTAAGAAAGAGGAGACATCTAAGAAACTGATGCCGGATGCATACAATCAGAAGCATGCTGCAGCAAAGACTCTTAGAGAAACTGTTGGACATCCGATGTATCGATGGGCTCTTGAAAACGAGAAGATAGCCGCATTGATTCATGAAATTCAAGGGGATATTGAGTCTGGGAATGATGTAGGAGAGAAGCTATCTGAGCTTCGACAGATTTCTATTCATTATGCAGAAAAAGGAGATCTTGTCTATCCGGTATTAAAGGTACGCTATGAGATCTCAGGACCTTCGGATGTGATGTGGACAGTGGATGATGAAATTCGTGATGAGCTAGCTGCACTTGATAAAATATCAGATTATGATGAAGAATGGATGAACCGACTTCAGACAGTTCTCAAACGAGCAGATGAGATGATCTATAAAGAAAATAATATTTTATACCCTATCTGCGCAGTGAATTTCAGCAGGGAAGAGTGGTATGGCATTTACGAGGATGCTAAGGACTATGCACCTGTGTTTGGAGTAGAAATGATCTGGGATGAGGCAGAAAAATATAGTGCTGATAAAAAAGCAAGAACAGAGGCGGCTCTAAGCGATGGAGAAATCATATTAAGTGGTGGTCATATGACAGTTCCACAGCTGGAAGCACTTCTCAATACATTGCCTATCGAGATTACATTTGTGGATGATAATAATATCAATCGCTTCTTCAACGAAGGACCAAAGGTGTTCAAACGCCCTCAGATGGCGATTGACAGGGAAGTATTTTCTTGCCATCCACCTAAGATAGACCGATGGTGCGAGCAATTTTAGATGATTTTAGAAATAATAAGCGTGACAGAGTTCCAGTTTGGATGGAGAAGAATGGAAAACCATTCCTTGTAACATATATGGCAGTAAGAGATAAGAAAGGCAATTATCTTGGAACGGTTGAAGTAGTACAGGATATGCAGTTTGCAAAAGAGCATTTTGAACAATAAGGAGGGCAAGGATATGCACCGAATCGTGTGATTGGATCAGGAACGGTTCTGGATACAGCAAGACTAAAAGAACGTCTCGGGGAGCATCTGGAAGTAGATAGTCGAAGTGTTCATGCGTTTATTGTTGGAGAACATGGAGACAGTGAGATTGCCGCTTGGTCAAGTGCCAACGTGTCAGGTATTCCACTCCATGATTTCTGCGAGATGAGAGGGCATCATGACCATGAAGGAGCTACGTCAGAAATTGCGGAGAAAGTAAAAAACAGCGCCTATGAAATTATTCAAAGGAAGGGTGCTACTTATTATGGAATAGCAATGTCGGTAAAGAGAATATGTGAAGCTATAATCAGAGATGAATGTTCGATACTTCCAATTTCAACAATGATGGATGGAGAATACGGAATCAAGGATGTAGTTCTGTCTATGCCAAGTATTGTAGGTGCAGAAGGATTTATATCAAAGGTTCCCATTTCACTATCTGAAGATGAAATCAAGGCATTACACAAATCAGCTGAAACACTGAAATCAGTGCTGGAAGAGGCATTGGAATAAAATTGTTGTGAAATCGCATACAGCGTATGTGGCAAAGGGGATGGGCGCATCCCCTTTTTTCTATAGTAAAAGTTTCATTTTTTTATCGTTAACTTCTATAAGATTTTCATCTTGCATACGACCAAGTTCTCTGGACAGTGCACTTCGGTTTACACCTAAGAATTCTGCAAGTGCTGTCTGTGTAAAGGGAACATGGAGATACCCTTCTGAGTCTGGCGCTAAACTATGCAAATAGATTAGAATTCGATCTCTTAAAGATTTCTGATTTGCAATTCTTAGTTTTAGATTTGAAAAAACATTTTGTGAGGCAAGTATTTTGAGCATGTTAGTGGTTAAATTCAGTTGGTAAGAGCATGGACAGGAAGAACCGCTTATAATACCTTTAAGATTAATTAACATAATGGTGCAGTTAGTCAATGCTTTTAGCTGTATTGGACTGTATGGTGTTTGCACGCATGCCAGGGCTTCTGCAAATGATCGACCACGTTCAAAATGATTCATATTGATTTTGCTGTAGTTTTCATTGATAAATGATCCTTCAACTGTTCCATCAAGCACAATTCCGGAATATAACAAAGGTTCTCCTAGGTGTTGAATTAATTCGTCTTTTTCAAAAGAGAGAATTGAGGCCTGGAGGAAGTTGAAAATTTGCGGATAGTGTTCAAGAGGAATTCCTTCAAATAGCTTTGCTTTCGATAGTATCGGAAGATACTTCTGATAATCATCTAGTTTCTTCATATGCTTATTACCATCCTTTCAAATGAAATTTTATCATATCATCGATATTGTTGCTACAGCAACAGAAAAACAAGAGGCCTATGGATAAAATAATAGATGTAAAGAAGAGAAAGAGAGGTGGAAACGATGAAAGAACAAGCTGGAAAAATTATAGATTTTGTAAGAGAAAACAGAACAGTGCCAGGGTGTACCATCTCGAAGCAAATCTATCATGAGAATGGCACAGGGATATTAATTTTTTGCCTGGAGAAAGTATTCTAACACCTATTCAACGGTCGGTTGGAGTTAGTGCAATAAAAGATTCTATATATAAAGAGATTGAATTTCGAAAGGAGACTATTATGAACGAGGTAATCAAGGCGGGAGAAGTATTTAAGTTAGCAGAGTTACTTCCATATCAGGAAGGAAAGATTGTAAATATGGATTTGGCGCATAATGACAAGATGAAATTTGTTGTTATGAGTTTTGATGCAGGAACAGGTCTTTCAGAGCATGCAGCTCCGGGAGAAGCCCTTGTGATGGCACTTGATGGAGAGGCTGTGATTGGATATGAGGGACAGGAGCAGGTGATCCACGCAGGAGAAACTTTTAAGTTTGATAAGTTTGGAAAGCACTCAGTAAGTGCAACAAAGCAGTTCAAAATGGCACTGTTATTGGTTCTTGAGTAAATATGAGGAGATATCGCTATGAACTATTTAGAGATTGAAAAAGTAATCGGAAGACAGATTATTGATTCCACTGCCCCATTGGAAAGCAGCAAGTGCATATAACGAATACTGTGAGCGGGGAGTGGCTTTTAGTCCATCCTCTGCCTTATTACAGTCAATGCGTAACATATATCCGGCAGATGTATAAATGTCAATGCTGTTGTGATACATGTTGTATTTTGCGTAAATGGTATTCATGTTGTGTCTCCTTCAAATCAATAAAAATATAGAAGCATTTCAATCAGTTCACCATGTCATTTTCATTTTATGTTATAATGTGTTATCAGATTTTTTTTGCCCTTGTATTTTCCCTTATCAGAGTTCGTAAACTTATATGGGAAGATATAACACAAGGGAAACAATAAGGGAAAGCTCACCTGCGACAAATCCAGCGTTTTCAAAGGTTTACAGTGAATTTAATAACAAAATATAACAGTTATTCCTAAAACAGGTGAAATCTCAATCGGAATATGAAGGAGGAATATTTCAATGAGCTTTTTTGAAAATACCCGTAAGCCACAAGGATTCGGCGGAAAATTGATGACAAAGATGATGAACAGCGGCCACTCCAGGCTATCGCAATGGGGGTTCTCGAATACCTCTGTAAATCCGGACGCTGAGGTGCTGGATGTTGGCTGCGGAGGTGGTGCAAACATTGCGGTCTGGCTGAACAAATGCAGGAAGGGCCATGTGACAGGATTGGATTATTCGGCGGTTAGTGTGGCAGAATCTCAAAAATTGAACGCTGCCGCCATTCAACAGGGAAAATGCAAGGTCGTTCAGGGAGATGTATCTGCCATCCCATTTCCAGATGCAAATTTTGATCATGTCTCAGCTTTTGAGACGGTTTACTTCTGGCCAGACTGAAAAAATGCTTTTCTGAGGTAAATCGTGTTTTGAAAGACGGAGGAACCTTCCTGATTTGTAACGAGAGCGACGGAATGAATGCCTCAGACGATAAATGGACAAAGATAATTGATGGTATGAAGATTTATAATTGCGATCAACTTATCACCGCTTTAAAAGAAGCAGGTTTTATGGAAATAAAACCATATGCCGATGTCAAAAATCACTGGCTTTGTATTGTGGCAACAAAATAGATAAATTCCAGCTCGTAGAATTATTAAAAAATCAAGATTTACTTGAAGAACTGACCAAAGTAAAATATGAAGAGGAGTATTTATGTCAAAAAAGTACGCAGAAAGAAAAGATACTATTAAATCTGTGAGATTAGTAATTGACGCATATGATGGCAGAGAACTAGAAATTCCACTTGAAATTTGGCAGGTCGATGTTATACGTGAAATGCTTGGCTTAAGTGTAGATACAACTAATTTAGATACTTATTGTATGCGAAGCAAAGAACAGACCAATGAGACTAATTACACAGACATTATTAATTATATGCTTTTCAAATATGATGAAACAATGGATAAACCTATTTTAGATGCGTTCAGGAGAAGATTACATTTTCAATCCGTGGTGTTAATATCTGGATAAAAAAGAAATGTCCTAACAGTATTCTTCATGTTTATGTGAATATGAATTAATCTGCTAAGGCATTTCTTTTTATTTGTATCTTTAAAATATCATTTGAAATAATCAATTTTTTAGCAAAGTATGTCTTTTTGGTACCATATGAGACGCATTTGTGCAAGATTTCCTCCTTCTTCAGATGTTTCGAACATATGGTTGATTACCTTTTTGATTACCTTTGCTTTTTGGAAAAAAGAAAAAGCCTTAAAACAGCGATTTTACGCAGTTTCTAAGACTTTTTAATACAGGGGATGAGAGAATCGAACCCTGTGGGAACTCCTCACAATCCCCGTAAAATAAGCATTTCTTCGATTGAGTTTTGACTACATTTGACTACATTTTGACAACATGGATGGTAAAAAACAAGAAAGGAGAAATCGTTCAGCATGGTGTCATATTTTATAATTGAACTTGTATGCTGTCCAAGCTAAATAACTAGTATTACGCGCTGTAATTTCTTCATAATATCGTCTTGTAATTTCATTATTTTCTATATTTTGAAGAGAGTTTTCTATAGTTGTGGCTATCCTATTTGCCTCATTTCTACTTCGAATTATTTCATTTGCCAATTCTTCTTGATTTGCAATAATCGTGTCCAATCTAGAAATGATATCATCTAATTTTGTCAAAATGATTTCTTTAAATTTTTCTTCTTCATATAAATTATAAGCTCCCTCATGTCCTTCTAAAGTATAACAATGTCCAATCTAGAAATGATATCATCTAATTTTGTCAAAATGATTTCTTTAAATTTTTCTTCTTCATATAAATTATAAGCTCCCTCATGTCCTTCTAAAGTATAACAACGTCCAGATTGTAAATATTCAT
>NZ_QTZH01000058.1:0-14723 GCF_003462585.1 Ruminococcus sp. OM04-4AA
AACTTATAAATGATATGTGTAAACAGTAAAATTTTCCGATATAATATTAAAAAAAGTAATGAACAATGAACTTATAAATGATATGTGTAAACAGTAAAATTTTCCGATATAATATTAAAAAAAGTAATGAACAATGTCACAGGAGATAATATGCTTTTTAAAAAACAGAAGAAAAAACAACAAGGGGTTACAATTGAGGAGAATACACAGATATTCATCGAAGATTTTAAAAAATTGGTAGATGAAGGCAAAAAGGAATCTGTGCGTTCAGTAATTAAATTTATGGCAAATTCTATACAGAGTGAATTGTTTACGAAATGTATGTATAATGATCGGAATTACCAGGGAATAGGCTATATGCGGGCTATTTTGAATAGTTTTTTACTAGACTTGTCGTTTGATTTTTGGCAAAAATGTAACATACATTTAAAGGTTCAAAATACTCCCATTATATCATGTGTTTGGAACCATTCTCGTATGATTGATGGATTGATGGGATTGGGAGAGATAAATAAGAATCCTTTTAATGGGATATCATTTGCATATAATATTCATGCATTCTTAATAGAACCATTAGGCTGGTAGTCGTTGATAATGGAAATCATTCTGTGAATGCGGCCATTGTCTATAACGAAGGAGAAATAATTGTAAATACAGTTATTGATATTTCAGAAGTTCTTGAAAAATATAGATTTGATGGAAAAAAATATGTGAACATAGAAACAAATAAAAAAGTAAATATTAAAAATTTAAAAAATAATTCAGAATCATTCACATATACGTTTGGACTTTTATTTGAAATGGCAAGAGTTTTGAAAAATGCAAAAGATGAAACGGATATGTGTACTATGATGTTAATTAGATGGGAAGGTGATAGTGATGGAGAATACAGAGAACTGGGTAGAAAAATATAAAGAAAGAATGGATAAGAATAAACCTTCTGAAAAATTAGTGGAACAGACTTTAGAACTGATGAAACATCAGATTGAGTTGCAGAGAAAAGATAAGAAAAAATGTTAAAAAATAGAATAAAATTTACAGCATTGACTCTTGTGTTTGCTTTTCTGCTGTCGAGTTGCTCTACAAAGAAGACTGGACAAGAATGGAATAGTTACAATGAAAATAGCGAATGGTCCTATTTTATGCCTAAGGATGTAGATAGAGATATGGTTCCCTTTATATTTCCAGGAAAGTATGTTGTAGATATTGAAATCGAGACTCAAAATGAATTCAAAACCTACATTGAACGATATACAGAATTAGAAACCTGTAAACTTATGTTTTATGATATAGGGGAACTGTTCAAAAGAAAATGGACTGTAAAAGAATTTTGAAAGAGTATCTTCAGGATTATCAGATTGCAGAAGAACAGCTAGTACCATGTTTATATCAGCAAAAAAACTGTGTCTGCGTTATTTTAGAAAAAATAGGGTATCGGAAAAGTTCTGGAGAGCCTTTGCCCAAAATCGGAATTATGATTGATGTGGATACTAAAAAAATTATAGGTGAAGTTTCAGAAATGGATTTTGAAAAGTATCATTTGTACGGTAAAAATGAAGAAACAGAATCCATTACAGAAGAATTTCTGATAGTAAATAATCTCCCTTCCATGGAGGTTCTATATTATCAGGATTTTAATATTTACGCAATGCAAATACACGTGGCGGATATTTCTTCTGATGCAGAAATTTTTAAGATTTTTCCGGAATTGAAGGAAGTTTCTGCTGAAAAGAATAAAACTATTTGTTTTTATGTAGAAGAGTCTAAAATAGAAAAGATAATGAAGCAGTTTCTTCCAAAGGAACAAGAAATTGTGTGGCCAAAAGAAAATACGAATGAAATGAAAGTGACACCAAGAGTATAAAGTTTATTGAGTAATAAAAAGAGACGTGTGTTTGAAAAATAGTGCAGACGTTGCAAAAAGATGTGTTCATTTGAAACAGCATATAAATGTAAAGTTATAGGATTACTGAGATTTAAGTAAATAGGAACGTGTGGGCGGCAGTATATTAGTTTTGATATGCTGCTGCCTTTTTGGTTGGAGATTCGTAGGTAAAAAAAAGAATGCAAAAGAGCCAGAAGATATAAAATCTACATACAAACAACTGTAACAGTGGATTTTGCGGCTTTGCAGGCGATCAATCCGGACATCGTAGTATTGCTTAGGATCCCTGGGGTGCTGAAATATCCAGTAGTGAGAGGGAAAGATGTAGTTTTTAGATTACCGGAACGAACGGGATTGCTCGGATCGTAAGAATATAATTTATGGACGTAATATGAAAGATGGAAGTATGTTTCGTGTACTGAAAAATTATCAGGACATTGATTTTTTTAGGAACACATGGATATGGAGGTTTACTTGTCGCGTGGAAGGACTCTGAAATATCAGATTACAGTTTGTGAACAGGTGCCGGCAGATAGTGAAATTTATCAGATAGAAAAAGGGAACGCTGGAGACAATAAGGGAAATGAAATCATATTGTCTACCTGTAGTGCAAAAGCAAATATCCGGATTGTGTTGTATAGAATCATGCGTAGATATATAGAGATGGAACATATTCGTCCGAAAGATTATATCTTTAAAGGGAAGGATGGTGGAGCGTACAGGGGGACAACATTCCGACAAGAGTTTCAGCAATACTGCGATAAGAATGAAATTGTAGATGGCAGTTATATCTTCAAAACCCATGATTATAGACATACGTTGGCAACCCAATTTTATGATGAGGATGTTTCTATACAGACAATCCGGGATTATTTAGGACACTTTTCCGAAGAGATGACAAAACAGTATGTGGACTTCATGCCAAGAAGAATTGAAAAAGCAAGTGATACTTACTTTAAGAAATCGGAAAATGATTTAGCTTCTACCATTAAAGTTAAGAAACGTGGTGATAGAAAATGAAAAAAAGAATTTACATATATGAGATGGATTGTTACAAATCAGCATCCGAAGAGCAGCTTCAGAAAATGCGTATCAAACCAGAACGGTATTTTAATCTGGAAGGGTTGCCATCTGAAGAGATCGCTGGAAGGTTGGAAGAATTTATATGGGAAAGAGGAAAAAATCATCCGCATGTTAAAAGGATGGATGTTGGAAAAAGGGTATGCCTTATCAAGTAAAAAATATCGGCCAGCATATGACAAGGTAGGAATTGAAACGCCTAGCATTGTAAAGCATATGAAGAAAATCTTGAAATTTTTGGAAGAAGAGGATGACCGAGACGAGCAGGAAAAAGATATATGGACGCTTAAAAATTTTGATTTTCCTATTCATGGAAATCCGATCAAGAATACGGAAACGCTTAATTTTACTGGAATTGTACAACCTGATATCCGGGAAGAAGTAAAAAAAGTGATTTTTATGCATTTGAAATACTCCCCATTAGGAACAATCCACAGTGAAATGACAGCTGTAAAGCGGTTTTCAAAATTTCTTAAACAGAAATATCGGGATATTCAATCGCTACAAGATTTGGAACGGATGCATATAGAAGAATATCTAATATATCTGAAAACGGAAGTGCATGAACGGAAAAATTACAGATCTGACTTGTATGCACTGCGAAGGGTGATAGAAGATGTTGGGAATTTATATGAACGGCAGTGCATGAGCGAATTATTTCTGAGTAATGACTTCCCAAGCACACCAAGACATGTATTTAAATTTTATTCAGATGCGGAAATCAAAAGATTAAACGAACACATTTTCAAAATGGATGAGCAGGTATGCAGGGCATTGATTATCCACCAGTTGCTGGGAACGAGAATTTCAGACACGCTGACATTAAAAACGGATTGCTTAAGCATGCGGAACAACCGATATTTTATAAGGATTGACCAGGTAAAGTCAGTCACTTATGAAAAATCCATCAGTGAAGAAGTGGCACAACTGATTATGAAAGCAATTGATTATACAAAGGAACGGTATGGAGAAACAACTTATATTTTTGTAAAAAAAGATGATCCGACTAAACCCTATCAATATAGCATGATTCAAAATCAGATTATGAAAATGATACGCCAAGAAGGTATCCGGGATGATAATGGTGAATTTCTGAAGTTTGGAACTCATATCTTTAGACACTGCTATGGAAAGAAATTGACAGAAATGCACGTGGATGACTGGATGATAGCCAAGTTACTGGGACATACCTCCATATATTCAGTACACCATTATCGGAAAATAGGAAATAAACTGATGGCGGATGAAACGAGAGCTGCAAGAGAAAAAATGGATAATTTCCTAAAAAGAAAATAAAGTTTATTGACATTATCAGGAAAAATGAGTATAGTTTATTTTAATAAAAGGGAGTAACTGGCGCTTTAAGTAGCGTTTGCGAGCCGTCAATACGATGGAAGAAGTCCATCCGGATCGTGATGAAATAGTGAGACTTTTATTGCATGTAAAAAGCGGTGCAATAATTGTCTCTTTTTTTATTCGCACTGCAGATGAATCAGGATTATGGGTCACAAAGGAAGAGTGAACAATAACCAATAACCAGTTAGGAGGAAGGGCAGTGAAAGCATATTATCAATTATCGGGAGAAGAAGTTTTAAGAGAAGTGAATGGCTCGGAAGAACCATTAACAAAAGAACAGGTCAGTGAAAATCAAAAGAAATACGGACCGAATGAACTGACGGAAGGAAAAAAGAAGACAACAGTTCAGATTTTTCTGGAGCAATATAAAGATTTTCTGGTGATCATCCTTATTATAGCAGCAATCGCATCGGGATTTATGGGAGATATTGAGAGCGCAGCTGTTATTGTTATCGTGATCACAATGAATGCAATTCTGGGAACTGTGCAGACAGTAAAGGCAGAGGCATCTCTGGCAAGTCTGAAGAAATTATCCGGTCCGGAAGCAAAAGTTCTTCGTGATGGAGTGGTTGTCCCGATTCCGTCTGCAGAAGTTACTGTTGGAGACATTATTATGTTAGAGGCGGGAGACTATATTCCTGCAGATGGACGTATTCTGGAATGTGCGAGCATGAAGGTTGATGAAAGTGCATTGACGGGAGAGAGTCTTGGTGTCGAGAAGACGACAGATGTGATTGAACAGGACGAAGTTCCTCTTGGAGACCGTATTAATATGGTATATTCCGGAAGCTTTCTTACGTATGGAAGAGGATCTTTTGTAGTTACAGAGATTGGTATGAATACAGAAGTTGGTAAAATTGCAAGTCTTCTGAAGACTACCTCTGAGAAGAAGACTCCATTGCAGGTGAATCTGGATCAGTTTGGGCAGAAATTATCAATTTTAATTCTTGTATTCTGTGCGATTTTGTTTGGAATCAGTGTTTTTCGCGGTGAGAATATTGGAAATGCATTTCTTTTTGCAGTTGCGCTTGCCGTTGCAGCAATTCCGGAAGCATTGAGTTCAATCGTTACAATTGTTCTTTCTTTTGGAACGCAGAAAATGGCGAAAGAGCATGCAATTGTTCGAAAGCTGCAGGCAGTGGAAGGCTTGGGAAGTGTATCCATTATCTGTTCAGATAAAACCGGAACCCTGACACAGAATAAGATGACAGTAGAACATTATTATGTAGATGGCCAGAGCGTTTCCACAGACAAGATCGATCTCCAGAATCCGTCTCAGAGCAGACTCCTTATCAGCAGTATTCTTTGTAATGACTCTACGAATATTGACGGTGTAGAGATCGGAGACCCGACAGAGACAGCACTGATTAATTTAGGAAGCAGTCTTGGTCTTGACCCGGAAGAAGTCAGAGTAAAGTATCCAAGAGAAAGTGAGAATCCATTCGATAGCGACCGTAAGATGATGGCAACAAAGCATTCATTAAACGGAGTGCCAACGATGATTGTCAAAGGAGCAGTTGATGTTCTTTTGAACCGGACAGACTGGGTTGAGATGAAAGGGGAGACTTATGAGATCACAGAAGAGACAAGAAGAGTAATCGAAGAGCAGAATCAGAAATACTCAAGAGAGGGATTACGAGTTCTTGCATTTGCTTATAAAGAAGTATCAGATGAGACGGAACTTACGCTGGAGGATGAAGAGCATCTGATATTCCTGGGACTGATCGCAATGATGGATCCGCCGAGAGAAGAGTCAAAAGCTGCTGTAGAAGAGTGCAAATGCGCAGGAATCCGTCCGATCATGATTACAGGAGATCATAAGGTGACAGCTGCTGCCATTGCAAAGAGAATTGGAATTCTTGAAAATGAATCCGAAGCCTGTGAGGGTGCAGAGATTGACAAAATGTCTGATGAAGAACTGAAAGACTTTGTTGAAGGGATTTCTGTTTATGCAAGAGTTTCTCCTGAGCACAAGATCCGTATCGTGCGTGCATGGCAGGAGAAAGGAAACATTGTATCCATGACCGGGGATGGTGTGAATGATGCTCCGGCACTGAAACAGGCAGACATAGGAGTGGCGATGGGAATTACCGGAAGCGAAGTGTCAAAAGATGCTGCAGCAATGGTTTTGACAGATGACAATTTTGCGACGATTATTAAAGCAGTAGAGAATGGAAGAAATGTATATCGCAATATTAAAGCATCCATTCAGTTTCTGCTTTCGGGAAATTTTGGAGCAATCCTGGCAGTGCTTTATGCTTCACTGATGGCACTTCCGGTACCGTTTGCACCGGTTCATCTGTTGTTCATTAATCTGCTGACAGACAGTCTTCCAGCAATTGCTCTTGGATTGGAACCACATTCAAAAAATGTGATGAAAGAAAAACCACGACCGATAAATGAATCCATTTTGACGAAAGACTTTTTGATCAATATCGGACTGGAAGGGTTATCAATCTGTACGACGGTCATGATCGCATTTACAATTGGATACAAAGATGGCAATGCACTACTTGCAAGTACAATGGCATTTGCAACGCTTTGCTGCTCAAGATTGTTCCATGGGTTTAACTGTAAATCAAATCGTCCGGTTGTATTTACAAAAAGAGTATTTAATAACATTTACCTGATCGGCGCTTTTGTAATTGGAATGATTCTGATCACGCTTGTTGTGACTGTTCCTGGACTGCATAACATCTTTAAAGTGCAGACACTGACATTATCGCAGTTACTTACTGTGTATGGTCTTGCAGCATTGAATCTTCCGATTATACAGACGATAAAGGCAATTCGTGCAAAATTAGAAAGATAGGAGGAACAACAGTATGAAGAAAGTCGAGAAACCAAAGAAGCCATTAATCTTTTACTATTTGATTGCTTTGATTATTCTCGTGCTTCTTAACACATTTCTTTTTCCGAATATTCTAGGAAAGAATAAGGTGAAAGAAGTCGATTATGGAACTTTTCTTACTATGGTCGAGGGAAAAGAAGTATCAAAAGTAGAGTTGAATGGAGACACTATTTATTTTACAGATAATAGCGAGGAACCGAAATATTATGAGACAACAACGTTTGATGATCCAAATCTGGTAAATCGTCTGGAAGATGCGGGATGTGAATTCGGAAGAGTCGCACAGCAGGAGATGAATCCGCTTCTTAGCTTTTTTCTTGTATGGATTTTACCACTTTTGATCTTCTGGGCATTAGGACAGTGGCTTGCAAAGAAGATGATGGCCAAGATGGGTGGAGGTGCAGCAGGAAATCCATTCATGCAGTTCGGAAAGAGCAATGCGAAGGTTTATGTGGAATCTACAACAGGAATCACTTTCCAGGATGTAGCCGGAGAAGATGAAGCGAAGGAACTGCTGACAGAGATTGTGGATTTCCTTCATAACCCGCAGAAATATACGGAGATCGGTGCAGTATGTCCGAAAGGAGCACTTCTTGTAGGACCTCCGGGAACCGGTAAAACTTTGCTTGCAAAAGCAGTTGCAGGAGAGGCGAATGTACCATTTTCTCAATTTCCGGTTCGGAATTTGTAGAGATGTTTGTTGGTATGGGAGCTTCTAAAGTACGTGATCTTTTCAAACAGGCGAATGAAAAAGCACCTTGTATTGTATTTATTGATGAGATTGATACAATTGGTAAAAAGAGAGATAATGCAGGATATGGCGGAAATGATGAGCGTGAGCAGACATTGAACCAGTTACTGACAGAGATGGATGGATTCGATGCATCTAAGGGTGTTGTGATCCTTGCTGCAACGAACCGACCGGACAGTCTTGATCCGGCACTTCTCCGTCCGGGAAGATTTGACCGCCGTATTCCGGTGGAACTTCCGGATCTTAAAGGGCGTGAAGAGATTCTGAAAGTTCACGCGAAGAAAGTAAGACTTGGAGATGATATTGACTTTAATGCAATCGCAAGAGCTGCATCAGGAGCATCAGGAGCAGAGCTTGCAAATATGGTAAATGAAGCGGCACTGCGCGCAGTCAGAGAGAATCGTAAATATGTAACGCAGGCAGATCTTGAAGAAAGTATTGAAACTGTTATCGCCGGATATCAGAAGAAGAATCAGGTACTTTCTTCCAAGGAAAAATTAATTGTTTCTTATCATGAAATCGGTCATGCGTTGGTAGCAGCATTACAGACGAATTCAGCACCGGTTACAAAGATCACGATCATTCCGCGTACATCAGGTGCCTTGGGATATACAATGCAGGTTGAATCAGAAGAACGGAATCTGATGACACAGGAAGAGCTGATCAACAAGATCGCGACACTGACCGGAGGAAGATGTGCAGAAAAACTGATTTTTAATTCTATCACAACAGGCGCATCGAATGATATCGAGCAGGCAACAAAGCTTGCAAGAGCAATGATCACGCGTTATGGAATGAGTGACCGGTTTGGTATGGTTGCTCTTGAGACGCAGAACAATCCATATCTGGGAGGAGACAGCAGTTTAAGTTGTTCACCGCAGACAGCAGCAGATATTGATCAGATGGTTGTAGATACCGTAAAACACGGATATGATACAGCGATGGATCTTTTGGAGAAAAACCAGAAGAAACTTCATGAGCTTGCAAAATACCTGTATGAGAAAGAAACAATTACAGGAGAAGAATTTATGCAGATTTTGACGAGAACGGAGACGTTGGAAGAAGCAGAAGGGAAGTAACAGATGGCAAGAAGCAGAAACAAGAAAACAGAGATTGAAGAAGAAATAGAGAAGCGGATACCGACAACCCGTTACAATCCGGATTATAAAGTCGGATTGACAGCACAGCAGGTGCAGGAGCACAGACTTCATGGCTGGGTAAACAGGGCAGTTGATCCTCCATCGAAGACAACGAAAGAGATTGTACATGAGAATGTATTTACTTACTTTAACTTAATCTTTCTTGTTCTGGCTATTTTGTTATGTCTGGTTGGATCCTTCCGGGATCTGACCTTTCTTCCGGTTATTATTGCAAATACGTTGATCGGTATTATACAGGAAGTGCGTGCCAAAAAAGTGCTGGATAATCTGACCATGCTAAATGCACCGAAAGCGACTGTAGTGCGAGATGGTAAAAGATCGTTGATTGATGCAGAAGAGTTGGTAGTTGATGATATTGTCATATTTAAAGCCGGCGCGCAGGTATGTGCGGATGCACAGGTTTGTGCAGGTGAAGTACAGGTAAATGAATCTCTGCTGACAGGCGAGTCTGATGAGATTACAAAACATGCCGGAGATCAGCTGATGTCAGGAAGTTTTATTATTTCCGGTCAATGTCATGCAAGACTTGATAAAGTCGGTGAAGATTCTTATATTTCAAAGCTTACACTGGAAGCAAAAGAAATGCAGAATGGTGAGCGGTCAGAGATGATCCGCTCGCTGGATAAATTGGTTAAATGCGTCGGTGTGGCAATCATTCCGATTGGAATCATACTCGTTGCACAGTCTCTGGTATTCCAGAATGCATCATTCCATTCAAGTATTACGTCAATGGTAGCGGCTGTGATCGGAATGATTCCGGAGGGACTTTACCTTCTTGCAAGCGTTGCACTTGCTGTCAGTTCAATTCGGCTTGCACAGCAGAAAGTATTGCTTCATGATATGAAATGTATTGAGACACTTGCGCGTGTTGATGTACTTTGTGTAGATAAGACTGGTACGATCACAGAAAATACGATGAAGGTACAGGAACTTATTCCAACGGAGCAGTACGATACGGAAAAGATGGAATCTCTTCGTCTTATGGTCGGAGATTTTGTTTCAGCTATGACAAACGATAATATCACAATGGCTGCAATGAAAGAATATTTTACACATTCTTCAGGCGCAAAAGCAATTTCCAAGACAGGATTTTCATCTGCGACAAAGTACAGCAGTGCTACATTTGAAGATAAGACATATGTTCTTGGAGCGCCGGAATTTGTACTTCTGGATGATTACGAGCAACATAAGGAAAAAATCACAGAGCTTGCATCTACAGGTGCCCGTGTTCTTGTATTTGGTACTTATGCAGCGGAGATTGATGGAAAAGCACTGACAGAGCCGGTAACACCGTTGGGCTATATCTTACTTGCGAATCCAATCCGTGAGGCGGCAAAAGAAACATTCCAGTACTTTGCAGAGCAGGGAGTTGAAGTGAAAGTTATTTCCGGAGATAATCCGGTTACAGTTTCCAAAGTTGCAAAAACAGCAGGTATTAAAAATGCTGAGAATTATGTGGATGCATCAAGTCTTGAGACAGAAGAAGATATTAAGAAAGCGATTCTTGAGAAGACAGTGTTTGGACGTGTAACTCCAAACCAGAAACGACAGTTTGTTCAGGCACTTAAAGAGGCTGGGAAAACAGTTGCTATGACAGGAGATGGAGTAAATGATGTCCTTGCTTTGAAGGATGCAGACTGCAGTATTGCAATGGCATCAGGAAGCGAGGCAGCGGCACAGGCTTCTCAAATCGTACTTCTGGAGTCAGATTTCTCTTGTATGCCGCAGGTTGTATTAGAAGGAAGAAGAGTAGTCAATAATATCCAGCGTTCGGCGAGCCTGTTCCTGGTTAAGAATATATTCTCTTTCCTGCTGAGTCTTTTCTCGGTAGTATTTATGTTTACTTATCCACTGGAACCATCACAGGTATCACTGATCAGTATGTTTACGATCGGCATTCCGGCGTTCTTCCTTGCACTTGAGCCGAACAAGAATATCATTAAAGGACATTTCCTGACAAATGTATTCCTGAAAGCACTTCCGGCAGCACTTACAGATGCATTGGCGGTTGGATCACTGGTTGTCTTTGGAAAGACATTTGGAGTAGGAGAGCAGGATATCTCAACAGCAGCAACGATGCTTTTGGCAATTGTAGGATTTATGATCCTCTATAAGATCAGTGCACCGATGAATAAGCTTCGTGCAGGGATTCTTGGCGGATGTATTGCAGGCTTATTATTCTGTAGTATTTATTTGAATCAGCTGTTTGCGATTACCGGAATGACAACAAAGTGTATCATGCTTTTTGTTGTATTTGCGATCGCAACAGAGCCGGTACTTCGTTATCTTACGATTCTTCTTGGAAAAGGAAGATTCTATTACAGACGTTTGCGCGGAAAAACGTCGTTAGAGGAAGAAGCATAATGTGCAGTGAAAAATAAAAAACAAATGTAATTATTCAGAACGGAAATAAGATAAAAATCAAGCGGCAGCAGGGAATTATTAATCCCTACTGTCGCTTGATTCTGCTTTACTTTTAATCAAAGAAAGTTTCATGCAGTTTACGTACTGCAAGATCTGCATAGGCTTCATCGATCAGAGCAGTGATGCGAATCTCAGATGTAGTAACCATCTCTGTGTTGACATCAATACTTGCGAGTGCACCGAACATCTTTGCAGCAACACCTGAATGAGAACGAATACCGGCACCAATGACAGAAACTTTGGCAACATTTTCATCAGAATCCAGTTTCTTAATGCCAAGATAGTCTTTGTTTTCATTTAACAGATCCAAAGCACGGAGCATGTCCGATTTTGTAACAGTGAAGGATACAGATTTTGTACCGTCTTTACCAAGAGACTGGATCATGACGTCAATGTTCAGTTTATTCTTATCTAAAAGATTTAAAAGACGGAATGTGCTGTTAGGCTCGTTCCCGAGACCGGCAACACGGATTTTGGCTACATTTTTATCGGCTGCCACACCACTGATTAACATTTTTTCCATTTTCGTTTTCTCCCTTACAATTGTTCCTGAATTGTGGTTTAAGCTAGAACATACCAGAAGTTCTACACCGTATTTTTTCGCGATTTCTACACATCTGCTGTGAAGGACTTTCGCACCAAGAGAGGCCATCTCAAGCATCTCATCATAAGTGATCTCCGTCATTTTATGAGCGTTTGGAACAACGCGTGGATCGGCGGTATATACTCCGTCTACATCTGTGTAAATTTCACAGACATCGGCATGGAGTTCAGCAGCAAGAGCAACCGCTGTTGTGTCAGAGCCGCCGCGGCCAAGAGTTGTGATATCTTCATACTTATTGATTCCCTGGAATCCGGTTACGATGACGATCTTGTTCGCATCAAGCTCTTTACGGATACGCTCGGAATCAATTCTCTTGAATCGTGCATTTTGATAATTTGAAGTTGTATGCATTGGAACCTGCCATGCATTCAGTGACACTGCACTGACGCCCATGGAAATCAGAGTCATTGCCATTAAGGATACAGAAACCTGTTCACCGGTTGTGAGAAGCATATCTAATTCCCTGCGGGAAGGCTGCTCTGTGATCTGTTTTGCTGTTGCGATCAGATTATCGGTAGTCTTTCCCATAGCAGACAGGACAACAACAACCTGGCTGCCTTCGCGCTGCTTTGCGATACAGCGGTTTGCTACGTTGCGGATGTGCTCCAAATCGGCCACGGAGCTTCCGCCAAATTTCATTACTGTCAGCATATTTTTATCTCCCTTATATTCTCTGACGAATCTGTGTTGCTGGTAATATATAGTGTGAGCAGTAACAGCAAAAGAGTCAGAGAATTTTTAGTTACTGTTCATAGTGGGTGTGAGCAGTAACTTTATACGTAGATAAGTATAGCAAAAAAAAGAAATAAAATACAGAAGAACATTTGTTCTATATATACTTGCAGTGGCATAAAGTGTGTGTTATACTGCAAATTAACAGAAAGCAGGTGAATAAAGATGACTCCAAAAGAAGTAATACCAAAAGTGCAGCAGGACCTTTTTGCAATGCAGGATCTAGAATATCGGGATTTTCACGCAAAACTGATGCCAACAGTAGAGAAAGAATCAGTGATAGGAGTGAGAGTTCCTGTACTTCGAACTTATGCAAAGAAATTCGGGAAGACAGAAGAGGCGAAGCAGTTTCTTAAGATTCTGCCACATCAATATTATGAAGAGAATAATCTGCATGGGCTTTTGATCGAGCAGATTAAAGACTATGAACTCTGTATAGAAGAACTGGAGCGCTTTCTGCCCCATATAGATAACTGGGCAACCTGTGATCTTCTGGCAGTCAGAACAGTGAAGAATCATCTGAATTCTTATATCAAAAAGATAGATCGATGGCTGGAATCAGAGCATATATATACGATCCGCTTTGGAATCAATATGCTGATGCGCTATTATCTGGAAGAAGAATTTAAGTTAGAATATCCGGGGAAGGTTGCCGCAATCCGTTCAGAAGAGTATTATGTAAATATGGCCAGGGCATGGTATTTCGCAACAGCACTTGCCAAAAAGTATGATCAGGTTCTTCCATTTCTAGAAGAACAGAAGATGGACGTATGGACACATAATAAGACAATCCAGAAGGCAATCGAAAGCTATCGGATCACGCCGGAACAAAAAGAGTATCTGAGAACTTTGAAGATAAGACAATAATGTTTGTAGGAGGAGAAACAATGGCAGAAAAATTAAGAGTACTTATGATTAATGGAAGTCCAAGAGCAAACGGAAATACTAGTGTAGGACTAAAAGAAATGGAAAAGATTTTTCAGGAAAATGGAGTAGAAGTAGAGACGGTAGTTGTTGGAAATAAACCTGTCCGTGGATGTGTTGCCTGTGGAGGATGTGTTTCCAAGCAAAAATGTGTTTATGATGATGTAGTTAACGAACTGGCTTTGAAATTCGAGAAAGCAGACGGACTGGTTATCGCAAGTCCAGTCTATTATGCATCCGCAAATGCAACATTGATCGCCTGTCTTGACCGCCTGTTCTACAGCACACCATTTGATAAGACTATGAAAGTAGGAGCAAGTGTTGTCTGTGCAAGGCGCGGTGGATGTTCAGCAACATTTGATGAGTTAAACAAATACTTTACAATTTCTGGAATGCCAGTTGCTTCCAGTCAGTATTGGAATAGTATTCATGGAAGAATACCAGGAGAAGCAGAGCAGGATGGAGAAGGAAAGCAGACTATGAGAGTCCTCGCCAGAAACATGACATTTCTTATGAAGAGTATTGCCTTGGGTAAAGAACAGTTTGGACTTCCGGAGAAAGAAGAACGAATTGCAACACATTTTATTAGGTAAAGAAGAGGAGAATTAAAATGAGTTATGTATCTTTTAATGATGTGATAGAATTAAATGGAATTCTTAAAGATAAAGGTCTGAATTTCCGAATTCATCTCAGGGACACTTGTGGAAGACAATCCTTCTGGATCGAACCACTTGGTAATTGTGCCTGTGAAGGCCGATATGATGAGATGTATCAGGTGGTAGAAGAGTACCTCGAAGGAAAAGGATTTTCCGTGCAGTATGATGATCAGAAGATGAATTTTGTGGTATAAATTTGTATTTGTCTGTCTGATTCTCCATATTGAAGCAAAGGATTTGGTGGTGAATAAGGCCGCAAGAATGATGCTATATTGCATCGGACACCGGCCCGCTCTACCT
>NZ_QTZH01000059.1:0-14367 GCF_003462585.1 Ruminococcus sp. OM04-4AA
GAACGAAAAAGATGATAATAACATTGAAAAATATAGAAAAGAAATAGATGAATAACATTGAAAAATATAGAAAAGAAATAGATGATAATAATGACTATGTAAAAGAGGTTGATGAACAAATAGAGAAAGCTATTACAAAAGTGCTTACTAGTGCTAGTATTGATGCAGAATATATTAATTGGGGAAAAATGGGAGGATTCCATATACACAGAGAGAATACCCGTTCATATTGTGTGAAATTAGAGGAGAAAAATGTAGATAAAATAGATGATTTAAAACGAGCAGTAGGTAACTTAAATTGTTTAATAGAAGAAGATGAGAACAAGACAATAGCGATTAATGAAAATGTAAGATTAAATTTGACATCTATAGAAATAACAGAAAATGAGTGGGATTTTGAAATTGAATTAAAAGACATCTATAGAAATAACAGAAAATGAGTGGGATTTTGAAATTGAATTAAAAGATGCAAAATTGTCTTATAAGGAAAAAGCACAACTTCTCAGCCATCTCGAGAAGTTTAAAAGGTTCTATACACTAATGGTTTAGAATTTTATTATTTAGTTTTGAAGGGAAAAAACATAGACGTGAAAAAGATAGCTGATTTACAACCTATGTATGCTGAGTATAAAGAAAATACTACACCAAGTCCACAATTACTTTTAGAAGCTTCCGCAGAATGGGATCGATTAATAGCTGGTCTTACTTCTATTGACTGGCATCAGCCACCAGTAGCCGAAATCCCAAGCATCTAGCCGAATACACAGGAGTAAATTATGTCAGAGATTAAGCAGAAAATAATCACTGTTGATGCCAAGGCATTTTTTAAATATTTTCCGAAAGAAATAACGGAAGATCAGAAATGTTTTACGCTGAAATATGCGAATCGTGCATTATATAAATTAGTTGTTCAACAGGAAAATGAAATGGAAGACTGCCCGCTCTTTCATCAATTTTTCAAGGAAATTGAAAAATCATGGAACTCTCAGCCGAATAACGAACCATTTAAAATTACAAATACAACGTTATTTGATAAATTTGTAATTGTTGATTTTGGAGATATATTTCTTCCGTTAGATGAGATTTCAGCATTTCCGGGACAAAAAGAGCGACATGAAGATTATCTGGAAAATGCGAAAGATATTGTGGAGAACGGATTTGATATCTATTTTGAAAATCATGAAAAACCAGTTCACATGATTGCATTTGATAAGAGTGGAAATATGAGCAGACATAGTCGTATTTCTTTTATTGATGAAAATAATTATGCGGGGTTGAATACACGTTTGAATTTAGGTATGGACTTTTCAAAGATTCCGGTGAAGGAAAGTAAATATTATTCATACAGGGGATTATATTTGTCATCATCTAAAAGGATCAATCATAAGAAATTAATTATCGATGCGGATACAATTGTTGTTTTACATGATGTGCGAAAGGATGAAAAGAATCCTTCAAAACCGATAACGGGTTATTACTACGACAAAGGTATTACGATTGCAACAGCGAAATTGGACGTAGAAGAAGATGGCTCAAAAGAGAAGATAAATTGCACTTTCTTGAAGACCAAGAGGGAAGAACTGTTGGAAGTAGATATTCCATTTGACGGAGCAGGATTCATTTCTCCAGAATATGCTTCCTATATTAATGAGGCATTGGGAACTACGGGCGCAACATCTTTTCAAATAAGACTTCCGTTTATGAAGGGAATGCTTCATGAGGTCGATGTCCATCAATTTCTGGAAGAATATAATATTCATAAGGATGGTAAAGAGAATTGGTATAAGGATGTTTTTGGTAAGAAGCGTGATTTGAGTAAGGCACACATTTTTATTACGGAAAGCATGTTTAAAGGGCTGAAATGGCTAATAAAGCATTTATCTAATTTAAAAGACAATAAGTACGGACATCCGATGGAGTTTTATTGTGATGCGATGAATAAGTATGAGCATGCGTTGTATATATCAGGAACAAATTTGCCGTATGGACATTCAAAATTTACTCATTTAAGTTATCAGATGATTAATACATTGGATTTTTCGAAAAAACAGTTTTCAAACGTAATCAACCATCATTGTAATTATATAGAGAATCCAATAGATTTCCTTAAAGAATGGGGAAATAATAACGATAATAATGTTAGCAACGACTACAGTAAAAGAGATAAGATTGGTTTGACAAGTGATATTCCTAATTGGAAGAAAGCGGTGTTTAAGAATCAGAAACTGAAAACGGATGTGTATATAAAAAAACAGTTACAAAATACACGGAAGGGTCTTCTGACGAAATTAGCAAAAGGGAAAATACTTGTGGAAGGGCAGACGAGATATTTATGCAGAGATTTGTTGCCATTACTTGTAAGTCTGTTGGAAAAGAAGAAAGATATTTTGGGTTTTTATCCACGATATTTGTATGGGCGTTTTTATTTACCGATGGAGGATTACCGGGAATTAGATAAAGAACTTCATCTGAATTATAACTCATATTATGCGTTTTTCAGGAGTCCGCATCTGTCAAGGAATGAGCAAATTATTATGCAGCGTTTTATAGACACAGATGCGGAAACATATATAGGATGGGGAGAGTATGAGATATTTAAGGAACATTTGGCATTATACAATAAATATTTTGGTAAATTGACTGGTATTGTAATGGTACCAAGAGGTTCAGTTGCGCCTTTGTGCTTAGGCGGGGCTGATTTTGATGGCGATTTAGTTTGTGTAGTGTTTAACCAGGATGTTGTGAATGCGGTTGCGTCTGGAGGGTATCAAAAAGAAAAAGGCGTGAGAAAAATAGATGGAAAAATAATAGAATATTGGGAAAAGAATATTTCGGTTGTTAAGATTCCAGCTTCGGAGAGTCCGGAGATTGTACCGGAAAAGTATGTTCCATTCAGACATATTGAAAATACATTTTCTAATAGAATAGGTCAGATATCAAATGCCGCCATTTCTATCGGACAGGTTGAGTATGGAAGAAATTTAAAAGAAGAAAGTGATGAGTATATCAACAATAAACAAGCTGAAATTGTGTTTGAATCAAAAGAGCCATCTTGTGAAAAATGTACGTTATTGACCGGATTAGAAATTGATGCAGCTAAGAATGGCCAGCATCCGAATTTGGATATTATATTGAAAACAGAAATCGAAAAGAGTCCCTATCTTGTTTTTTTGAAAGATTTTGAGAAGTTACGAGGAGAAGAAAATTACGATTTTAGAAAATTATCAGTTGAACGAGATAAAGAGAGTCTTTGCATTTCAGCTAAGGGCTGTAAGAAGAAAGCAAAATTCCAGATTCCGGCTAAAGGTACATACATTAATGAATTACCAGTCTATTTTGAAAACGAGCTAAAGAAATATCAGTCATCGAAAGAAAAGATAAAAGATACCTCTAGTTTTTTTGCTTATCCGAGGAAGATATCATCGGAAGATAAGAAAAAAATTGAGAAGTTTAAAAAGCAATGTAAGATGGTGCTGGAGTATTATTTCTTTTATGTGCAAACATTTTTAATCTTATTAAAAAAATGAAAAGAAAGATAAGTTCTATGCATCAGAGAATCTTCAGACAAATTTGTTCCAAATATATGATGAGAAAAATGCAATTCATATTGAAAGAACGATAGTCCCTAATATCAAAAGAAAAATCAGGCCGTATGTGGATGAGAATAATACGATAAAAGATATGAAAGATCGTATGAATGAAGTGCAGTGGCTGTTACAGCCGTATGACAACAGGGGAAAAGCATTAGAACAGATTATCGGAAATGGATTTAATGAAAGCAGCCTTGACGAAGAGGAACGGGAAGTGTTATATCATTTTTATCAGCAGGGATATAAGACACTGTGGTTAATACTTACTCTGATTGAAGGACCTAAATCTCAAACATTTGACAGTATAAAAAGAAGAGATTTGAAAAAAAATGAAAAGATATCAATTCCCTGTGAAGAACTTGATGCAAGTTTAGAACAGCTGGTTCTGGAATTTTACGAAAATAATATAACAAATGTAGAGGATAAGATTTATGGAATATGTAAGAATAAACTTAGAGAAATCATAAAGAATTCAGATTTAGATTCTGTTTATCAAGTGCCTGCATTATATGAAAGTACAAAAAATTCGGACAAAGCCAGAAGGTTTTTCTGGGAGGCATTTGAATGGGATAATATTGATCCTTATATAAAGGCAGGTGGCGATATATGTTAAATGAAATATTAGAATTTGAAGCATATGTAAAGGCTCCTGAATCAGAAAAACCAAGAATCCAGCCGAAATTATTAACAAACAATTTCAGTGAAGATGGTAATCTGTTTGGAATTGAAAGGATTCTTATTGTAATTGCCAGAGGCTACATTTTTTCTAAGTGCCATCAGAATGAAATTTATAATTCTGACGGCATGGTCAATAATGAACTGCTAAACGATACACGAGTTATTTTACAACGCTGGTGTGGATTTGATTTTGATGAATCTGGTTTACAGATTGACAGGCAGAGTATTTCAAATTGGTTTGAAAAATATCCAGAAGCGGACGGATGGCTAAAGCAATATTGGATGTTTCATTGCGCCAAGAAGACGAAAAAAGAGAAAAGGTGGAATACAATTGAAAAACAATGGGGAGAGAGTCTGATGGAGAAAGATTATGCAGAAGACCATATAACATTAGACTCTGTAATAGCGAATGCTATAAACCGGGGACCATTGCGTGAACGTTACATGGTATTGCGAAAAGACAGGTCTGCTACTCCGGCAAAAAAAGAAAAAGAGCGATTTACTTATTTATACAGCATGAAACCAGGGAAAGATGGAAAAATACATTCGCTTCAGGAAAAAACAAGGGAAAAATTGTTGAAGAATATTGCAATGTATCTTCTTAGCAGAGAATATCATCCGAAAGAACAAAAATTTATACTATTGTATGGAGATAAACTTTTGGGATGGTATGGTCTTGATGATTACAAAAGAGAACGAAAAAACTGGTATTTTCCTGAATGCGTGTGGGGAAATCCAGATGAAAAACCAATTATGGAAGTTTATAGTCAAGAGAAAGGATGGCAATTTGTCAAAATGGCTATAAATCAGGAGTTCCTGGAATATTTCGAATTTCGCATTATTGATGAGGAACAGATAAAGGATTATGATAAATCTAAATATTGGATCATAAAGGATATGGGGCATGGGCAAGGAAGCTTAAAGTGCATATAAAATACTATTAAATAAAGACCCCGCCAAAATGGATAATATAACAAACACTATTAAATATAGACCCCGTAAAAATGGCTAGATGTGAATCTAGTCATTTTTTGTCTGTTATATAAAAGTTTCCGGCAAAACGTACAGTTGGACTTTTGGTAGTAAGAGAAGGGGTTAAAGGAAAGGAGAAATTTATTATGGAGTATTATGAAAATGACTGGGACATGTATTGGGATATCGTTGAAGATATGTACAGCAACCTGTCCGAGGAAGAGCTCGAAGAAGAACTGATGGATATGGAGTAATAGTACACTGACTAAATCAAAATTCTGTAAAAAGAAAGCGAGGTATATTTGAGAAATCCAAAAGAAATAAAACGGTATCACAAAATTTTAGTAGATTAATATGCCAGAAAAAAAGAGGTCGGGGACAAATCCCCGACCTTTTATGATACGGTATATTAAATAAAACTTGAATAAGGGAAAATAAAGGATTTATAGGAGCGTGATGAAATGAATAAGTCACAGGCAAAGAAGAAAGTATTTGATTATTTCAAGAAAAATGCTATTGAATATAAGTTTGTTAATGAAGAATTAAAGCTTATAGATGTGGATTCATTAGATACGATATATTTATGTGCCAGTATTCCGGAAGTTATAGGCGGTCACATAGAAACCTGTATTCGTTTTAGAGAGGCGCATTTGTATTGCCAGTCGTACTATTGTCAGCCTGTTGTACACAATGAAGAGGAAGCAATAAGAGCTGCAAGACTGATTAATTATTTGAATAGGCATTTGAAGTATGATTGTGATAAGCTCTATAACCATGTATATATATTGGATGAAGATAACGGAGATATATTTAATGGATGCCATATCAGATATGAACTTTTGGAAATGTATTTTCAAGAGTCGATGAACCATATCTTGAATTTTAGTGTTCAGCAAATAGCTGATGTATGTGTACCGCTTATATTTTATATTTGCGGTGAGTGGGTATATGATTTTGCAATTAAGGTTGCAACAGACCATGAAGTCATGAGTAAGTAGAAGGAGAGGAAAGAAGTATGAATAGAAATCAATATGAAAATACAATGGATTATAAAAAAGCACTAAAGATTTTGAACAGTTTTGTAGAAGAGGAATTAGACGGTGATATTGATGCAATGCGGGCATTTTGTTTTGATAATCTTACAAAGTTCATTGGAAATATAGGTGATCCAGATATGTACCTGATCGTACAAGCAATTTATATCATTTTATGGGGAGACATTTATGACTTGACCTTTGAGAAAATGGGAGCATGGGATTTAAAAGGAACATATGCTTTCCGTGGAGATACAATAAATTCGTTTGGCTCCTTATTTGGTAAGGAAAGCAAGGAAAATGAATTTGGATATCGTGCCAAATTTTTTGGAGCGGATAAAGACATAATTCTTTGGAACAAGATAAAAGAATTCTCAAGATTATACCATCAAATAGGTAACTTTATAGTAATTCCCAATAGAAGTAGCGTTCAATACGGGATTAATGGAGCCAGGGGTTGTTATTATAATACAGATTATTGCGAAGGAATGCGAGACTATTTTGACTGGTTTTTGGTTGCTGTGGAAAAGTATCAGAACAAGGTGAAAAATGGGGATATTAAGATGAATATGTTTGAAATGCAGCTTCAGCAGAACCCAGAATATAATCCTTTCTTCCTGGAGATCAGTCAGTGGAAAGAAATATTTTTCTTAAATCATTACTTTGAAAATGATAAACCGAAATTGCTTTTTAATACTCCGTTAGAGAGACGCTTGTTAATTACAGCAGAGCATGAAAATCGGAAAAATGAAAAATATTACCAGGATCAGGAGTATTTGGAAATCATGAATGATTATCTTGATAAATCAAAAGAAGTGATTGTGTATCGTACGAATAAGATAGTTGATATTTTGAAAGAAAAATGCAAAAAGCAGATAGTTGTGTAAGTTTACGAGGAGGAACATAAAATGCAGACTGATTATAGCAGAGCAATACTTAAGTACCTGATGGATTACAGTAACATGGATTATCCGGTAAATATTCATCAAATATATGAGCACCTATTTTATGGACAAGAATTATCTGATAATAAAAAGAGGGGCAAATTAGATACAATAAGAAAAAATATAGTAGGATTACATGCGAGCGGACTTATTGAGATGGATACAGAATTCACAGAAAATACTGGGAAAAAGGAGCGTTATAAAAAAGAGGATGATGACGTGACAATTTGGTATGAACAGAAATTAGATACCGAATATGCATTGATACTGATTCAGAAAATCATGGAAATGAATAATTTATCGCTTGACGATAAGAAAAATTTAGTTCAGGCTATTTGTGATTGTGCAGGATCTAAAATAATGGAAAGTGCTTCATATGCACAGAATGTTATAAAAAGTAATCCATTATATGATTTGACTGAAAAAAATGGTGTAAAAGAATCCATTTTATTTGAAGGACAGCGAAGATATAAAGCCGGAAACCAGGAAATCCCAGATATTTGGATTTTGTTAAGTAATATCTATAACGTATTAGAAAAGAAACAGAGAAAAAAGATTTCCTTTAAGCTCTATAAGTATAATTCAAAAGGGAAATTTGAAGTTATACATGATGGCAGGGAATATATAGTTTCACCATATTTTGTTACAGAAATGACAGGAATGTACTGGTTAATAGGTTTACAGGATTCAAAGAGTAAGGATGCTGTCAATGGACATAAGAAAAATCTTGGATTTTATCCTATCGACATGATGAAAAAAATAAATGTTCTGGAAGAAGATGCAAGAGATATAAGCGAAGCTTTGATGGGAAAGAGATGACCAAAGAAGAAAAATATAAATATATTGTAGAACATCAGCAGGTTTTTTATGATGAAGCAGAAAAAATAGTAATTAGAGTTCATAAGAAAAATGAGGATGGATCAGAAAATAATACAGCTTATAATTTGATTTATCGAACTTTTGGAGATGATTTTTATATGTTGAATGAGGAAGAAACCTATGATCGTATATTAGTTATAAAAAGTCCATATTTTATTGTAAAATGGGCAATTGAAAATATAAGAGACATAGAAGTTGAGACAGAAACTATCCGAGACAGAATTAGAAATGAAATCGAGAGCTTAGATAAAATATATTCAGTATAAGAGCACGGGGCTATATCCCCGTGCTCTTGTGCTAGGATAGTAGTATAAGGAAGAAAGATAAATCTAGTAGAGAGAGTATCGCAGTTAAACGAAACGGATTTAACTATAAGTTTAATTACAACACTTGAGGAATGTGATATGCCTAAGATACCATCAAACCGCATGGGCACTGTTGCATGAACGCCCGGATATATGTGAAAAGCATATATAGAATCAAATCACAAGCAAGTAGCTAAAGGCAAGCTTATTCAACAGTGAGGTCTTGTGGCTGGTGAAAGCTAGACAGGTCTACATCAGTAAGGATTTCTGCCTACAGTGAAGAAATTTATATGTAGGGTCCATGGAATATGAGTTTTGCCGACGGGCAAAACGAGAGGGATACCTCGACAAGATGTTCTGTGCTGACATTTGTAGCTGTAAAGGTATCTTCAAGGTCTTCGGGTGACCGGGGGCATATTTGAGGGTTCAATTGTATATCCCAAAAGATTGGCGTCGCATTTATTTGGAGGGCAAAATGGAAAAGAATTTTATTGATGAATTTATTCCATCAAAAGATACAAGAGCTTATTTGTATAGCATTCATCATGAATTTACGGACTTGGAGAAAGCTACGATTGTTGCAAATCATATTATGATTTCCTACGAGAAAAAAGTAGAGTGGTTAAATAGTTTTAAGGAAAAAATATCTGATGACACATTGAAAGACAGAATATCAAAGGCGTTAGTTCAGATAAAAAAGGATAAGAAGTATTACAGAAAGTGTAATACTGCATTAGGAGCATTGCCTTATAATGAATCACTTTTTGATTTTGTATTTATTCCGCATGATTTCAGACATGGTGACATTGTAAGAAGTCTCTATGGTGGCTGGAATACAACTGAGTTTTGTGAAAAAGTAGGAATCATCCTCAGTTATTTTGATAAGGATTATGAGTTTTATAAAAATCTAAGAGGGGATTATTCAGATGTTCAGGTTTGTGTAGATATTAAATTTGACGGAGTAGCTTATCAGGGTGAGTTTGAACATGAACATATCAATCCAATATATATTGAGCGTATGACATTGAATGAAAAAGATGAAAGAATGGCGTATCTTAACTATCTAACGAATCTTTACCGTAAAAAGAATATTAGGATGGATGCTGAAAATAAGCCTGAATATGCAGGCGGTTCAGCTGACTTGTTAGAACAGAAATATCTTGGTGAATATGTTCCGGTTCTAGATGATGCTTCCGGTATTTGGTGTGTGCAGACAGGATACGGATTTGAATGTGGAGATATTAATTATATTGCATCGGAGTTCGCTGGAACAGGTTTAATCTATCATTTCATGGATAATGGTGAGATGGATCATGTTCATAGATTCGAAAGTGTGTTGGTTGAGATTTTGAAAGACCCGGAACACGTAGACATCGTGACAGATTATGGTGAATACTCAGACCAGGAAATTCAAATGGTGAAAGGGATAAAACGAGCAGCGGCATTTGTACAAGCACATCACAGACCTATGACCGTTGCTGAATTGTGCAAAAATAGAGTAGAGATAAAGAATAAAGGAGAAGATGATTATGGCAATTCAGTTCAAGGAAATTAGGCAATATTTGGCAAGAAACACTAGATTATCAATATGTTTTGAAGATGGATGTTATCACGATTATTTGATGATTTCGGATATTTCGGCTGAAAAATATAAGGATTTATATGTGTATGGAATAGGAATGGTCGATGTCGAATTTTCTAAGGATATATACACTTCTCCCCAGAATTTGGATGACACGAATAGTTCAATAAAAATAAAGGAGTGCACTTTTGAGCCTGCAATTGAGATTGTTCTTCATAAAATACCACGTGATATAAAAAGAAAAGCAGAGGGACTTCTTTTGTTCAAAGATATCAAACCGTACTTACAGACAGGTCGTAATTTTGCTGTTGTTAACAGAGAGGACTGGTTGTACAAGTTATATGAATGGAAAAGAGATATTCCTGATGAGTATGATGATAAATTTGTTTTCGGTATAGGCATGGAGGACAATTTTGACGAAAACGATAAGGATATTATAAAGGCTTTGGAAAAAAGAGGTTATGATTCTTGCATGAATAAGAGAATGGTGATTGTTTTGTCGGATACAGGGAGGACAGATATAGAAAATGTGAGGGGAGCAATATGCAGAAATTAACCTTTGTGATTGGTGCAAATGCAGCGGGGAAAACTTATTTTATAGAACATCATTTGGCTAACGAAAAGGCTGTTGTTCTTGATGTTTATGATTATCAGCAAAAGGTTTATGATGAACATGGTAACAAGGAGCGGATTACATTTGAAGAACAGTTTCGTTGTCTTAAAAAAGCGAATGAGAAGCATCTTCATGACATTATAAATGAACTGAAGCAAGGCAATGATGTAATAGCTGAACAGACCTTCTTTAAAGCAAAGCGGCGGATAGCTTATATTGACGAAATACGCAACGAAATGGATGTGAAAATAGAAGTGTATGTGATGCATCCGAGTAATGAACGTTGGATGGAGAACAGCAAGAAACGAGAGGATATAGAAAACATAGAAGTATATGAAGAGCAAAAGAAGCAGATAGAATTTCCGAATCCTGCGGAGGAATTTGACGCAATCTTTGAGGTGATTGATGATGAAATCATACTTCGGATGGATGATATAAAGCCAGAAATTGTGAAACAGGCAAGACAGGAACTGACGGAAGAAGATACACGGATTCATAGGGAAGATGAAAGAAAACATAACCACCGTCAGCTCATAGAGAGCATGAACACCAGACCATTTTGGCATTATTGTGAAGTATGCGTCAAATAATTATTCAGTAAGAAAAGAATTAGAATCATATGGAAATTTTATACGATGGGCGGATTTCATTGTAAAAAGTAGTTCTGAAATATAAGTATTTGTGAGGTGAACATGACAATGTTTCAATTTGAAAATCTTAACGAAAAATTATTTAACCGTGTAGTTTGTTTTGCATATTCTTATCCATCCGGGTTAGGCGGGCCAGGTACCTTGCTTATGTATACAGAAGACGGAGAAGAATACTTAGCAGATCAACGAGGTTTGGTTGAGTATGACTGATTTAAACTTGATGAAATAGTTCCGTTTCGGGATGAATCACAATTTAAAGAATACTATTGGGGAATCGGTGTGCATCTTTATATTCGAAATGATTTATATGATAAAGTGATTTCTGCCATGGAAAGCATAGAGAAACACTATCATATGATGCCTACGGTAAATAAGGTTATATGGCCGCTTTTAGAAGTTCCAGAAGAAAAGGTGATTCGGATTGTGTATGCCGGAACAGAAAAGATAATTGAGCGAGAGAAGAAGGGACGAGAGGAAAAAGAAAAGGCATATGAAAAAATAAGACTGACAGAGAATGATATGAAATGGAATGATTTATACATTCTGTTTGAAAGTGCTAAAGACCGATGTAAACCGGAAGGATGTTACACTACTTTATATAGGCGTAATGAAAATGGAAGTATCACAGGATCTATTTGGAGTATATTATACCAGCAGGACGGACAGTTCTCTTTTGATGAAGAATGTCTGTTTAGTAAATGACAGCGAAAACGATCTTTGGACAACAGATATGAATGGTATTCAATATTGTGAAAAGAGAAATGAAATCTGTTTTATGGAAGGAGAAAACATACATAAACCAGAACATGCGGAAAATGAGGAGTGGAAATTATTGTGGCCTATTTGTGATGAATAAAAGACAAAAGATTATTGGAGGATGTCAAATGAGGTTTGTAGTATTTCTTGATATTGATGGTGTCTTGAACACAAGAACAACCGTTAAACGAACACCTTATGGATACACAGGAATAGACGATGCAAGAGTTAAAGTCCTTGCAAATGCTATTGAAAAATGTGGAGGTGGTGACATTGTACTTTCATCTGATTGGAAAGTGCTGGATAGAAATCATGACGATTACAGATATCTTGTATCAAAACTCGAGCAGTGTGGATTGAAAATATCGGATCATACCATTGATAAAGAGCGGAAAAGAGGACAGGGCGTAAAAGAGTACCTTGAATCACATCCGGAAATTGAAGAATTCGTAATACTGGATGATCAAAAGTTTGATTTTGAACATTATGAAAAAATATGGGAAAGGTTATTGATTACCAATGGTATTGAGAGAGCTGAATTTGCATCTAGAACACCTGCGGTTGAGGCGATACTTTTCAGGGATTACATTAAGGCTTAGGAAAGATTTTTAGAAACGAAGGGGGATGACCGACATAGTTACTTTTGTTGTTTCAGATATTCATGGAGAATATGAACTGGTTATCAGATTGTTCTGAAGCTTATGGAAATGCCAAATACTATTGGTGCCAGGCACAATAAACTCCGATTATATCTTTCCATGCAGAATAAAGCTGGAGGCGGAAATAGGTGCTCGTCATGAGAGATAACGTGGCGGCAATTCCGGCAAGGGCGTATGGTACGATATCAGACTTACCAAAGTGCGGTTTTTATTTAGATTGTGCCATGACGAAATCACAGATATAACATAGCGGATGGGATTCGCCAAATTCAAGAGGTTGATATTAAAGGGGAGAATTTGCTCCTCTTTTTGCTCCTCCGCTGAAAGCTTACAAGTAGAATATAATAGAATCAGAATCAAGAAAGAGAGGATAACGAAATGGTAGTTTTTGACAACTGGAAATTCAGAGAAATATTGAAAAGCATAGTAGAGAAAAAGGAGCTTAATGGAGACAGGATATCTTCTAAACAACAGTTATATGTGCGGATAGGTGAAGCACTGCATGTATCACCGGACACAGTTAAATATTGGCAGAGAGATAAATCCAGTGGACCTGATCCTAGAACCCCAGAGCTTTTGAAAGAATTGGAGGATTATTTGGGATATCCTGATGCTTTGCAAAAGAAGATAAACATAGAGGAAGAGAAAACGGAGGACAAGAGAATGGATACAGTAAGTGAATTTCAGAAACAGCAGATTATGGAGATTTACGAAGTTTTAAAAAATTTTGTGAGTGAGATGAATATAGAGAATGAAGATGAATACTACAGAATCCGAGCTGTGATAGAAAGAAAGCAACTGGTTCTTCCGGATACAATATTTAATACGATATTGCAGTTTATGGACAATGTCGTTGAGGAATATGTGTTTGAAGCGGAGTATCCAGATTTTACCAAGGAAGAAGCAGAATATGAAAATGGAGTGATGAACATCAAGACAGATGCAGCATTTAATAAGCTGATGAGTCATTTCTTAGAAAGACTCCAGGAGTTGGATAAAAAAATAGACCAATTTGCGGAACAAGAACTGCGAGCGTATCTTTTAGGATAATATTTTCGAAGGGGGTCTGGTGATGTGATAGCAGACCGATCCTTAATCCAATATATGCAAGATGATGCATATGCATTATTAATTCAGTGTTTTATCAGAAATAGCGAGAGGAGTGGATATATATTGAATTCAGAAGTATATGATGCAATAAGTGATATTTTAGTTAAAGATTTGGTTTTTATAGCCATAAATAAGGAAAATGGGTTAACAATAGAGGTTCCTTTTTGCTGTTTGTATCCCTACGAAGGCGAAGTTGTGGATATTTGTCTGGACAGGAATGCATATCGTCGAGACGACAGCAAGAATTTACCTGTGGGGGTTCATGATGATAGATTCGTCTGGAGATTAAAGAGACCGGAAGAAAATTCCCCGGACATAAAACCAATCAAATTCATTTCAGCCTATCATACCAAGGAGTACTGCTTGGTGATAGAAACGACAGCAGACAGGAAAGAGTATGATTTTCATAGAGTACTTGAATATTACCCTGAGTGCAGTTTTGATAGTTTTACGATTAAAGAATATTCTATTATATTTGAACATGGACCAGAGATTAGTTATTTGGATTTTCATAAGTATATCCAGTATAAGTTTATCCAATTGATGGGATGATTGAATATATTAGAAGGTGTTGAAAAAAAATATAAAGCAAAAA
>NZ_QTZH01000006.1:0-97007 GCF_003462585.1 Ruminococcus sp. OM04-4AA
AAACGTTCATAAATCGGTCTAAATATTTACGATTGTTTTTATGAACGTTTTTGTATATAATAGAATCAATAGGATTGGAAAGGATGTGGGTGATATGCGTGAAACACGAATATTAGAATTCAAGGAAACGATTACAAATACTTTTTTGAAAACAGTAAGTGCCTTTTCGAATTATGATGGAGGAACCATTGTCTTTGGGATTGATGACGATGGAAAGATCAAAGGGTTAGCAGATGCTAAGCAATCGTGTCTGGATATTGAAAATAAAATAAACGACAGCATTTCTCCACAACCGAATTATACACTTGAGATACAGAATAATGATCAGACAATAAAACTTACTGTAAAAAGTGGACTTCAAAAGCCGTATTTATACAAATCAAAAGCATACAAACGAAATGATACAGCAACGATAGAAGTCGATACACTAGAATTTTCAAGACTTATTTTAGAAGGGCAAAATATCAGATTTGAAGAACTGACATGTAAAGACCAGGAGTTATCTTTTGAAGTGTTGCATCGCAAATTATCAGAAAACATTCAGATTGAAAGTTTTAGCAAGGATACATTGAAAACACTGAACTTATATGATAATGACAATGGTTACAATAATGCAGCAGGGCTGTTAGCAGATAAAAATCATTTTCCAGGAATTGATATGGTAAAATTCGGTGAAAATATCAGTATCATTCAAAAAAGATCAACATTTGAAAATATATCTGTATTAGAAGAATATGATAAGTCAGTAAATGTGTTTAGAGATTATTATCAATATGAAGTAATTCAAGGAATTGAAAGGAAAAAGGTCGAGAAGATTCCGGAAGCTGCGTTTAGAGAGGCGATTGCTAATGCATTGATTCACAGGGCCTGGGATGTAGAAGCACAGATCAGGGTATTGATGTTTGATGACAGGATTGAAGTTATTTCTCCTGGAGGTTTGCCATCCGGAATAACAAGGGAAGAATATTTGTCTGGTAAACTTTCTGTTTTAAGAAACTGGAATCTTGCCAATGTATTTTATCGTTTAGGTTTTGTTGAGATATTCGGAACCGGAATCACACGAATAAAACAACTGTATGAAGAAGGATTGATGAAACCAGAATTTGAAGTATCAGAGAATACGATTAAGATTGTACTTCCATTATTTGCAAAGAACATGAATCTTTCAGAGGATGAAAAGATGATTTATCGGATTCTTAGCCGAACAATGCTGAAACCAGTGAGTGAAATCATACCGTATGTACCGTTTGGTAAATCAAAGACGACAAAGCTGTTGAAAGAGATGGAACAAAAAGGTGTTATAGATATCCAAGGGCGAGGAAGAGGTACGAAATATATAATAAGATAAATATGAATCATAAACGCACAAAAAATCAGCCGTAAATATTTACGACTGATTTTTGCGCATTTATAATTCATTTGCAGTTTATTCAGTTTCAGCTTTGATTCCCTGCTCGAAAATCTCAACAGCTTTTTCATTCGGTTCGGCAGTAAGATTAGCCACAACGACAGCAATCAAAAGACTTGCGAAGAATCCAGGGATGATCTCGAAGATACCTGTGGCATCTGTCATTCCTGTCAGCAGCCATCCAAGATCTACAACGAATCCGGAGATTACACCTGCTACAGCGCCCTGGTAGTTAAAGCGTTTCCAGAACAGAGACAGCAGGATTGTAGGTCCGAAGGAAGCACCGAAAGCGCCCCATGCATTTTCAACCATATCCATAATAGCCTGAGCACCGCTTCCCTTGGAGTTCGCGATACCGAAAGCAATCAGGGAGAGGATCAGTACGAGGATACGTCCAACCATCAGTGTCTCTTTTTCAGAAGCATTTTTTCTGAAGAAAGGCTTGTACAGATCCGCTGTGAAGGAGCTGGATGCTACCAACAGCTGGGAATCTGCTGTGGAGATTGAAGCGGCAATGATCGCTGCAAGCAGAAGTCCACAGATGCCGGCAGGGAAGAACTTTCTGGCCATAGCAATGAAAACAAGTTTCTGATTTCCCTGAGTAAGCAGTTCCGCACCCATAACCATTCTTCCAAAGTAAGCAATCAAAACAGCAGAGAACAGTGAGATGATTACCCATACGATAGCTACGATAGAAGATTTCTTGATCATGGATGGTTTCTCGATAGACATAAAACGTACCAGGATATGTGGCATACCGAAGTATCCTAATCCCCATCCAAGTCCGCTGACAATATCCTGCCAGCTGGCATCAAAGATACCGCCTCCGAAAGCACACTGTGTTACAGCGCCTGTAGCGGCATCAGTATACTCATATACCGTAGTAAGAGCAGTAGGATCCAACAGATCACTGTGACCGATACAGACTACAAGAGGTACAAGCATCAGTGCAAGCATCATCAGTAATCCCTGGAAGAAGTCTGTCCAGCAAACAGCAGTAAAGCCACCAAAGAAAGTGTAGGCAACAATGATCAGCAAGAATGCGAACATAGCAATCTTAGGAGAAACTGTTGGGAACAAAGTTGTAAATACGGAAGTACCGGCTACCAGTGCAGATGCTACATAAATGGTATATGCAAACAGGAAGATCAGTGCACATGTCAACTGCAGTGATCTGGAGTCTGTTGCAAAACGATTTGTCAGATACTGTGGTAATGTGATCGCATCATCTGCAGCTTTAGAGAATGTACGCAGACGTTTTGCGCACAGAATCCAGTTGGCAGCTGTACCTAATGCAAGACCAATACCAATCCACATCTGTCCGAAACCGAAAGCTAAGATCGATCCCGGAAGCCCCATCAGCAGCCATGCAGACATATCGGATGCCTGTGCGGACAGTGCTGTTACCCAAGGTCCCATGGATCTTCCACCAAGGAAGAAGTCCTCGGAGTTCTTATTGGTACCGTTAAAGTAAAATACTAACGCTACGCCAAGCAAAATGGCGAAATACGCAATAAAAGTAATGATTTCCCAATTCATATTCTTTTATCCTTTCCTTATATTATTTTATATGATGATATCGGGCAGGATTGTAAGAAGGCATAGCATTTATACAATCCATAGGTATCAAAATCATAACTGAAGGCGTTTTTAACCCACAATAACATTTAATTTACCGCAATTGGACGGATATTGTCAATAGTTTGAGGAAAATACGTTGTTGCCCGGTATTTTTCATGTTTTGCGGTTAGTTAAAGCGAACAGATTATTTTTTAACAAATTATGTAAAAATCACGAAATATTGATGGAATATCGCGTGGTATTGTGAGATAATAGAAAAGTAAGAGTTGTGTTCTAAAAAATAGAAAACGAGGTAGAACAGCATGAAACTGATCAAAGAAAAGAAGATCTATACAGGGGATGGTATGATTGAAAATGGTTATATCCGCTTCGATGAGAAGATTGAAGAAGTCGGAGATATGACAGGATTTGAGCCGAAAGAAGATGATCTTGAGGTGAACTGTGCTGGAACGATGGTGGTTCCGGGATTTATCGATATTCATAGCCATGGTGGTTATGGAAAAGATAATATGGATGCTACACCGGATGAGATTGATGAGATGGTTAAGCAGATGACAAAGCAGGAGGGAATCACAACTTACTTCTGTACAACTATGACTCAGACCTATGAGAACATCGAGAAAGCAATGCAGAATATTCATGATGCGGCACAGAAGAACCCGGTGATCAAAGGAATCCACGTAGAGGGACCATTTATCTCAACTGTGTTTAAGGGAGCACAAGATCCTTCTTATATTAAGAAACCAGATGAAAACACACTGGAAAAATGGAATGAGATCAGTGGTGGACTGATCCGTATTGTTACTTATGCACCAGAAGAGGCTGATCCGTCATTTGAGATATGGTGCAAGGAAAATGGAGTTGTCTTAAGCGCAGGACATTCGAATGCATTATACGGGGAATTGAATGCAAGCGGAGCAACACATGTGACTCATCTTTACAATGCACAGCGAGGACTGAATCACAGAGAGCCGGGGGTAACAGGATATGGTATGCTGGCAGAAGGGATACACGCAGAGCTAATCTGTGACGGAAAGCATATTGTACCGGATATGGTGAAACTCGCATGCAAAGTAAGAGGGTATGATGGAATCGAGCTGATCACAGACTCTATGCGTGCGAAAGGAATGCCGGAAGGAAAGAGCGAATTGGGCGGACAGGTCGTAATCGTAAAAGATGGTATGGCAAAACTGGAAGACGGAACGATCGCAGGAAGTATCCTTACATACATTCAGGCATTTAAAAATGTTATGGAATTTACAGGAGCTACTGTTGAAGAAGCGGTTAAGATGACATCCGGAAACCAGGCGAAGGAATTTGGACTTGAGACCAAGGGTGCAATCGCAGTTGGAAAAGATGCAGATATGGTTGTATTAAATGATGCGTTTGATTTAGTACAGACAATCAGCTATGGTAAACTCGCATAAGGAATAAGAAGTTATAAAATATATTTACTGAAGCAGGAAGCAAATAGATTTGATCTATGAAAATATGGGGTGGCTTCCAAAGCACTCGATATAAATATAATGAAATGAGAGGGTATTAAACATGGAAGTAATTGTAAAGAAGAATTATGAAGAGATGAGCAAGGCAGCGGCAACATTGTTTGCAGCAGAGATTATGGAGAATCCAAAGACAATCCTTGGAATGGCAACAGGATCTACACCGGTTGGTCTGTACAAAGAGCTTGTTAAGATGTATGAGGCGGGAGATCTTGATTTCTCTCAGGTTACTACATTCAACCTGGATGAGTATATCGGGCTGGCACCGGAGCATGATCAGAGCTATCATTATTTCATGAATGACAATCTTTTCGATCATGTAAATATCAACAAAGAGAATGTACATGTACCGGATGGGGTTGGATTTGAAGCTGGAGAGTCAGGAAAAGCATATGAAGAGCTGATGGCAAAGACAGGACAGGTAGAAATCCAGCTGCTTGGACTTGGATGCAATGGACATATCGGATTCAACGAGCCGGCAGATGAGTTTACAAAAGTAACAGGTGAGATCGACCTGACAGACAGCACAATTGAAGCGAATAAGCGTTTCTTTGAGAAGAAAGAAGATGTGCCGAGAAAAGCTGTTTCTATGGGGATCGGAACAATTATGCGTGCAAAGAAGATCGTACTTCTTGTAAACGGAGAGAATAAAGCAGAGATCCTGAAAGAAGTAGTAAACGGACCGGTTACACCAAAGGTACCTGGAAGTATCTTACAGTTCCATCCACATGTAACAGTGATCTGTGACGAAGAGGCAGCAAAGTACCTGTAAAATGCCTGTAAGAGGTCCTTAACTGACATACGGTTAACGCTTAATAGCAGCTTGTGTCCAGAGAGACTTCTTAGTAAACGATAAGAACCATGAAGAAGCTGCCAACGGCAGCTTCTTCTAATATATAAAATTCTTGTAACTATTCAGAGCCAACCTCCAAAATGCTATGCATTTCGGAGGTGTGGCGTATCCGCCAAATAAAATTTCAAAAACAGTCTAAAAAATGCAAGCATTTTACACCTTTTTTTGAAATTTTGCTTGGCTCTGAACAGTTACAAATTCTTAATTATTGAAGGAAAACAGAACAGATGAAAACAACAATATTAGAAGCATGCACAGATTGTGTACAATCAGCGATCAATGCGCAGAAAGGTGGCGCAGACCGAATCGAGCTTTGTAGTAATCTTGTGATCGGAGGACTTACTCCGGGAAAAGCATTATTTGATCTTGTAAAAAAATATACGAATATCAAGACAAGAGTTCTTCTTCGTCCAAGATATGGAGATTATTGTTATGACCAGTATGAGTTTGAACAGCTAAAAGAGGAAGTTCAGATGTACTGTGAGATGGGAGCTGATGGAGTTGTCATCGGAATGCTCAATCCGGATGGTACGTTGGATACAGAGCATATGGCAGAGCTTATTAAGGCAGCAGGAAATAAAGAGAAAGCGCTTCACCGTGCATTTGATGTCTGCATAGATCCGATGAAAGCACTCGAAGAAGCCATTGAACTTGGATTTGATACGATTCTGACAAGTGGACAGAAGGAAACAGCATGGGAAGGAAGAGAGATGCTGAAAGCACTTCAGGAAAAAAGCGCAGGAAGAATAGAAATCCTTGCCGCAAGTGGGATTGGTGCAGAATCAATAGAAAAGCTTCTTCCATATACTGGAATTACTTCTTATCATATGTCTGGAAAAATCGTAGTGGACAGTGCGATGAAATATAGAAAAGAAGGAATAGGACTTGGATTGTCAGAGCGTGGAGATTATGCGCTCTGGCAGACTTCGGAAGAAGAAATCGTGAAAGCAGTAAAGGTTTTAAAAACAATAGATTAACTTCAACAGACGTGTCTTGCACAGCTTGAAAAAAACAGTTATACTCATAGACAAAGGTAAAAACAGTAACAATTTTAACAGGAGAAAGCGGATTATGATCAAAGTAATAGCAAGTGATATGGATGGAACACTTCTTGGAGACAATCATAAAGTAGCACCGGAGACAGTAGAAGCGATCCGTGAAGCACAGGCGGCGGGAATCCGCTTTATGATAGCAACCGGAAGAAGTTATAATGGAGCAATGGAAGAATTAAAAGATCTGGATCTTGGCTGTGATTTTATTGTGGGCTCAGGCGCAGAGGTACGCAACCCAAAGGGTGAAATTCTAAAAAGCATAGGATTTACATATGAGGTCTGCAATGAGGTGGCAAAGGTATTGGAAGAATATCCAATCTCGGTATTGTATTGTGCCGGACCTTATGAGTATCGTGTGGGAACACCGGAGGAAGTAGAGGAGAGTATTGTTCGTCAGATTCAGTTGTTCCATTTATCTGAGTGCAGAGACCAAATAGAGCAGTCAGAACTTTATAAGCGAGTGAAGGCAAGTTCAAGACGAATCGATTCTGTGGACGAATTAGAGAAACAGGGAATTATAATCCATAAGATTTTCCTTTTTACAGGCGATCTGGAGATGCTTGATAAGATCAAGCGCAGACTGATGCAGAATCCGGAGCTCGCAGTTGCGTCTTCCTTCTATAATAATCTGGAAATCACGGTAAAAGGAGCGGAGAAAGGACCTGCGATTCAGGAATATATTGAATCTTTAGGTTATACAAAAGATGAAGTGATGGTATTTGGTGACAGCCTGAATGATTACTCTATGTTGTCTATGGATTTTGGCGCAACTGTTGCGATGGAAAATGCAGATGATGAAGTGAAGCAGGTTTCAAAATATGTTACAAAGTCAAATGAAGACTTAGGGGTGGCATATACCATTCATGAACTGTTGAAAAAGCAGGGGATAACTAATTCAAATTGCTAACTGTTCAGAGCCAACCTCCAAAATGCTATGCATTTTGGAGGTGTGGCGTATCCGCCAAATAAAATTTCAAAAACAGTCTTAAAAATGCAAGCATTTTACACCTGTTTTTTGAAATTTTGCTTGGCTCTGAACAGTTACTCAAATTGTGAATAACTTTTCAAAAAATGAAACTGTATGTTGATAACACAAAATGAAGCGAGGCAATTAAGATGGATGCAAGACAGAAAAGAAACAAAGTACTTGGAGAACGTGTGGTGAAAGCGCTTGAATCCAGAAATATGGATGCTTATTATGCTGAGACAAAGGAAGAAGCAGTGAAGAAAGCACTGGAGTGGATTCCGGAAGGAAGCACGATTAATATGGGAGGTTCCTCTTCTGTTCGTGAGTGTGGATTGATTGATGCAATCTGTTCCGGAAATTATAATTTCTGTGACAGAGATAAAGCATCTACACAGGAAGAGAAACAGAAAATCGCGAGAGCAGCTTTTTCCTGCGACTGGTTCCTCGGAAGCGTGAATGCGATGAGTGAGGACGGTGTCTTCATTAATATTGACGGAAATGCAAACCGTGTGGCAGCATATGCATTTGGACCCAAGAATGTACTTTTAATTGTTGGCATGAACAAAGTTGTAAAGACACAGGAAGATGCAATGAGCAGGGCGAGAAATGAAGCTGCACCTGTAAATGCACAGCGTTTTGGAATTGATACACCATGTTCCAAGGCTGGAAGCTGCTTTGACTGTAAGAGTCCGGAATGTATCTGCTGTCAGATATTGATGACAAGATTCAGTCGTCAAAAGGGGCGCTTTAAAATTATCCTTGTAGACGAGAATCTTGGCTTTTAGAGAATAGAATAAGTGGGGGAAAACAAATGGGAAGAAACGTAAAAAAGCCGGTACGCCGCAGAGGGGCAAAACGGCAGGCAGAGAGAAGAGGCGGGCGAAAGAAAAAACGTGTTGCATTTGATGTAGTAACAACGACGATTTTGATCGTGGCAATCTGTGTTTTTGCATTTTCACTTTTTCAGTTGGTTAAAATGCTGATACCGTACTATTCCGGTGGAAAAGAGTACGACAAACTCAAAGATAAAGCAATTACGATAGAGACTACGAAGGATTCAGAGGACACCTCGGAAGCTCGATTTAAGGTGGATTTTGATGTACTCTTGCAGGAAAATCCGGATACTGTTGCATGGATCCGTTTTGATGAACCGTCGATCATTAGTTATCCGGTTGTGAAAAGTGCGGATAATAAGGAATACCTTACAAAGACATTTACGGAAAGTGATAATAAGCTTGGTGCGATTTTCATGGACATGAGAAATACAAGTGATTTCTCAGACAAGAATACAATGATTTATGGTCATAATATGAAAATAGGCGGAGAGATGTTTTCGCAGCTGAAAGAGTATGAGGAAGAATCTTTCTATAAAGAACATCCGAATTTCTATATTTATACACCGGATGGAAAAACAAGGACTTATACCGTGTTTTCAGCAGCTGTTGTGAAGGATACTTCAGATCAGTATAATCTGACTTATGCGACAGACGAAGCGTTTGAGAGTTATTTGAAAATGTGTAAAGAAGATTCAGCATATGACACAGGAACAGAAGTGAATGCGCAGTCTCAGATTGTCAGTCTTTCAACTTGTACCAATGTAAGAGAAGATGAGAGATTCCTTTTGCAGGGAGTATTGACGGCGACAGACGGAGGAGAAAATTAGAATGGCAGACAGATTTGATGTAGGCGACATTATTAAGATGAAGAAACCGCATCCATGCGGAAGTCAGCAGTGGGAGATTCTCCGGGTCGGAGCGGATTTTCGTCTCAAATGTATGGGGTGTGGGCACCAGATTATGGTGCCAAGAAAATTGGTAGAAAAAAATACAAGACAAATTACAAAAAAGGCTTGAAACAACAAATTCTTTATGGTATTATAAGAAACTGTGACATGCTGATGGAACAATTCCAATCAGTCATTCAATTTCCTTGTTCCCGGGAGGAACCGGGGGCCAAGAGACCATAAGGAGGTAAAATAAGATGAATAAGTATGAATTAGCTGTTGTTGTAAGCGCAAAACTCGAAGACGAAGCAAGAGCGGAAGTAATCGAGAAAGTGAAAGCAATGATCACTCGTTTCGGCGGTAATGTAACAGACGTTGATGAGTGGGGCAAGAGAAGATTCGCTTACGAGATCCAGAAAATGAAAGAAGGATTTTATTACTTCATCCACTTCGAGGCTGAAAGTACAGTTCCAGCTGAAGTAGAGCAGCGTATCCGCATTATGGACAATGTACTCAGATATTTATGCGTGAAACAGGAAGCATAAGCGGAAAGAGGTATATATGAATAAAGTAGTTTTAGTAGGACGGTTAACAAGAGACCCAGAGGTGAGATATTCACAGGGAGACAGTGCTACAGCGGTTGCAAGATATACACTTGCTGTAGATCGCAGATTCAGAAGAGACGGTGAGCCGACAGCGGATTTTATTCCGTGTGTTATATTCGGACGTTCCGCAGAGTTTGCTGAGAAGTATTTCCATCAGGGAATGCGTGTCTCAATTTCCGGACGTATCCAGACAGGAAGCTACACGAACAAAGATGGTGTGAAAGTATACACAACAGAAGTGATCGTGGAAGAACAGGAGTTTGCAGAGAGCAGAGCCGAGGCCGAAGCTAACAGAGCAAGTTTCCAGCGTCAGTCTGCACCGAGTCCGGCACCTAGCGCAGATGCAGGTGATGGCTTTATGAATATCCCGGATGGTATCGATGAGGAGTTACCGTTTAACTAAGTCGGAAAGGAGATAACCATCATGGCTTACGAAAAAGGAAGCAGACCAGAGGGTGGATTCAAAAGAAGAGGCCCAGCTCGTAGAAGAAAAAAAGTTTGCGTGTTCTGTGGTAAAGAAAATAACGAAATCGATTACAAGGACGTTGCAAAATTAAAGAAATATGTTTCTGAAAGAGGAAAAATTCTTCCTAGAAGAATTACAGGAAACTGTGCTAAGCACCAGAGAGCTCTTACAGTAGCAATCAAGAGAGCTAGACACATTTCTCTTATGCCTTACGTTCAGGACTAATTGAGATAATTAGCTAATAACAAGATCGAATTTTTGGAGAAATTCAGAAATTCGATCTTTTTGCTTTTTTCTAACTCATTTTTGCATAATACAACCTATAGCATCTTAGGGGAAAAGATGCTATAATAGATTAGCTATATTGTAATTAGTCACATATGGTGGTGATTGATAGTAGTCCCAGGTGAGGTATTAGTTATGAAAAAGAATAAAATGCAGCTGAAGGGACAGCTCAGAATGTACATGCGATGGCCGCTGATCATGACACTTCTCTTGATTGGCATGGATGTATGGGTGTACATGGTAGACAAGAAAGCCGGACTTTTGATGTCAGTGATCATAATTATATATGTAGGAATCGCTTTTTCGCTATATTTCTATAACAGATCTTTGATCCTGGCAGATCTGATCCAGTTTTCAGTACAGTACAAAGGTATTGAAAACCGACTGCTCAAAGAACTGGCAATTCCCTATGCGATTGCGCTTGAAGACGGGAGGATTCTGTGGAAGAATGATTGTTTTTTAAATCTGACAGAGGGTCAGAGAAAAGAACGTTATCTGAACCGTATGATTCCAGAATTACATCCGGGTGTGTTTCCAAAAAATGATGTGGATCATGTAGAATTGGAAGTAACTTATCGTGAAAGAAGTTATCAGGCAGAGCTTCGAAAAGTATCATTGGAGGGATTCAGTGAGAAAGAAGAGTTGCTTCAGATTCCGGAAGAGCAGGAATATTTTGTTGCAGTTTCTTTAAGAGATGTGACAGAACTGAATGCCTACATCCGAGAGAACGAAGACCAGAGAATGATTGCCGGATTGATTTATATCGATAACTATGACGAGGTCATGGAAAGTGTTGAGGAAGTCAGACAATCCCTTCTTGTGGCATTGATCGACCGTAAGATCAATAAGTATATCGGAGACGTAGATGGTATCGTAAAGAAACTGGAGAAGGATAAGTATTTTATCGTACTTCGAAAGGATGCTTACAAAAAGCTGAAAGAAGACAAGTTTTCCCTTCTGGAAGAGGTAAAACAGGTTAATATCGGTAATTCAAGATCAGCAACGCTGAGTATTGGTTTGGGATTGAATACGGCAACGTATGCGTTGAGTTACCAGTATGCACGTGTGGCAATCGACCTTGCACTTGCCAGAGGCGGGGATCAGGCAGTTATTAAGGACTGCAACGGAATTACGTATTTTGGTGGTAAGAAGGAGCAGACAGCGAAGAATACACGAGTGAAGGCGCGTGTTAAGGCTGAGGCACTTCGAGAGTTTATTGTGACCAGAGACAAAGTTATTGTTATGGGCCATAAGATTGCTGACCCGGATTCTTTCGGTGCATGTATGGGTATTTACCGTGCTGCAGTAAGTCTGGAGAAAAAGGCACATATCGTGATCAATGAAGTTACCGGATCTGTTCGCCCGTTGTATGATGAGATTCTGGAGAGCCCTGCATATGAGGATGATATTTTTATTACGTCAGAACAGGCATTGGATTATGTGGATGACAATGCAATGGTCATTGTGGTAGATACAAACAAGCCACAGATGACAGAGTGTCCGGAACTCTTGAAGAGATCAAAGATGATTGCAGTGCTGGATCATCACAGGCAGAGCAGTAATATTATTGAGAACGCGGTACTTTCTTATGTGGAGCCGTATTCCTCTTCCACTTGCGAGATGATCGCAGAAGTTCTACAGTATATGGTAGATGACATCAAATTCCCGGCACTTGAAGCAGAGTGCATGTATGCCGGAATTATGATCGATACGAGAAACTTTATGAACCGCACAGGTGTGAGAACCTTTGAAGCAGCAGCATTTTTGAGAAGATGTGGTGCAGATATTACACGGGTACGTAAGATGTTCCGTGATGATATGGCATCTTATCAGGCAAAGGCTGAGGCAGTCCGCAATGCAGAAGTTTATCGTAAGGAGTATGCGATTGCAGTATGCCCAAGCGATATTGACAGTCCTACAGTGCTTGCAGCACAAGCGGCGAATGAATTGTTGGATATTAGCGGAATAAAGGCTTCTTTTGTATTGACAGAATATGAAAATAAGATTTATATGAGTGCGCGTTCTATCGATGAAGTGAATGTTCAGATTATCGCGGAGAAGCTCGGTGGAGGCGGTCATATTAATTCCGCGGGAGCACAGTTTGACCACACGAATATGCATGAAGCAGTCAGTGCATTGAAAGAGACTATTGATAAAATGATAGAAGAAGGAGATATTTGATAATGAAAGTTATTTTATTACAGGATGTAAAATCTCTTGGAAAAAAAGGAGAGATCGTAAACGTAAATGATGGATATGCTAGAAACTTTATCATTCCAAAGAAGCTTGGACTGGAAGCAACAGGAAAGAATCTGAATGATCTGAAGCTTCAGAAGAATAACGAGAAAAAAGTTGCGGAGGAGAACCTGGAGGCAGCGAAAGAGCTTGCAGCTAAGATCGCAGAAGCTAAAATTGTAACACACATCAAAGTTGGAGAAGGCGGAAGAACTTTCGGTTCTGTATCAAGCAAAGAGATTGCAGAGGAAGTAAAAGCACAGTTGAATCTTAATGTTGATAAAAAGAAGATCCAGTTAAAAGAAGCGATCAAGACACTCGGAACACACAACGTGTCTGTAAAGCTTCATCCACAGGTTACAGCAGAGCTGAAAGTAGTTGTACAGGAAGAAGCATAAGGAGACGAAATCTTTATGGATATGGAAGCAGCAATGAAACGAATTCCTCCGCACAGTGCGGAGGCTGAGCAGGCAGTGCTCGGTGCGATGCTGATGAACAAGGAGGCCATTACGGTGGCCTCCGAGATATTATCAGGGGATGATTTTTATCAGACAGCATATGGAATCTTGTTTAATTCTATGGTGGAACTGTTTCATGCGGGAAAACCGGTCGATCTGATCACCTTGCAGGAATATTTGAAAGAAAAGGATGTCCCGCCAGAGATCAGCAGTATGGAGTTTGCAAGAGATTTGCTGATGGGAACACAGACTTCTGCGAATATCAAGAGCTATGCTGAAATTGTACGTGAAAAATCAATCATGCGTCGCCTGATCAAAGTAAATGAAGAGACAGCAAATGCCTGTTATCTGCAGAATCAGCCATTAGAGGAGATTTTGGAAGATGCACAGAAGCAGGTTTTTGCACTTGCAGAGACAGGGAATTCAGAAGAGTATGTACCGATCAAGCAGGTTGTACTCAATGCATTGGATGTAATTGAGCGTGCGTCCAAGACAAAAGGAACAGTAACAGGAATTCCGACAGGATTCATTGATCTTGATTATAAGTTGTCCGGTCTGCAGCGCTCAGACCTTGTACTGATCGCAGCCCGTCCTTCTATGGGTAAGACAGCGTTCGTATTGAATATCGCACAGCATGTGGCATTTCGTCAGAATAAAGCAGTAGCAATCTTCAGTCTCGAGATGTCCAAAGAGCAGTTGGTAAACCGTTTGTTCTCATTGGAGTCTCATGTGGATGCACAGATACTAAGAACCGGTAATCTGTCAGATACGGATTGGGAGAAGTTAATCGAAGGAGCCGGAACAATAGGATCATCAAGAATGATCATTGATGATACGTCAGGTATTACGATTTCAGAGATGCGCTCAAAGTGTAGAAAATACAAGTTGGAGATGGGACTTGACCTGATCATTATCGACTACTTACAGTTGATGAGCGGAAGCAATTCAAGAAAGAATGAGAGCCGTCAGCAGGAGATTTCTGAGATCTCCCGTTCTTTGAAAGGTCTTGCTAGAGAATTGAATGTGCCGGTGCTTGCACTGTCACAGCTGAGCCGTGCGGTTGAGCAGAGAACAGATAAGCGTCCGATGCTTTCAGACCTCCGAGAGTCCGGAGCAATCGAGCAGGATGCCGATGTCTGTATGTTTATCTATCGTGATGACTATTATAATCCTGACACGGAAGATAAGAATATTGCAGAAATTATTATCGCAAAACAGAGAAACGGCCCGATCGGTACCGTGCGTCTTGCGTGGATGCCACAGTACACTCGTTTTGGAAACGAGCTGCGTCAGCAGGATCAGGAGATGTAAAAAAGAAAAGGACAGGCACTTGTTGGAGAGCCTGTCCTTTTTCGGTATACAAATCCAATAAATCTACCGGTATGTGCAGTGTGCAATTAGAAATCGAAGAAATGCTATGTAAATCTTTTTTTGAATCTCAGTACCGGACTATTCTTCACACTTTCTCTTCGGGTCGCCTGCTGCTGGCGAATCAGGCTGTCCAGTTTACGGAAATGTTCTTCTTCCTGCCGTTCTTTTGCCTGGAAAAGAAAATCCATCTCACGTATGACATCGGCGGTGACCTGAGTGCTGATTTCTTTTTCTAATGTTTTGTTATTTTCAGTAACAACTTCCGTAAGTACCTCTCCGATGAGTGAACGTACATGTTCTAGCTGGGTATTTGTGATGACTTCGACCGGAGTAGTGGTGGTGGCCGGTTTGCACTCAGATGTCAGGTCAGGTGCGGGTGTTTTGGCAATGGCATTCTTTTCCTTGTTTTCAGCGTGTCTCATTATCTGACGTGTAGATTTCAACTCTGGGATCAATGGCTTCAGATCGCGAAGCAGAACCCCTTCATTCTTAAGTTTTTTAATACAGCAAAAGAGCTGGATATCATCCTGGGTATAATATCGATGTCCCATCTCTGTGCGGCCGATAGGAATATGAAGTTCATCTTCCCAGTACCTTAAGACATGGGATTCTACCTGAACTTTCTTGGCAGCTTCAGAGATCATAAATCTGACTTCACCCATTGATTTTCTATCCTCCTGTTAGAATCATTGCGATTACTGTTCTGATTTCGCTACATTCATTATAGCATAGAGAAATTATGAAAGGAGTGCTAATCGTTCGTCAAATTATGGCAAAAAAAGAAATCCTGCTACATCGAATCAATCAGATGAGCAGGATTTCTGCGTTTTGTGATCACTTAGCGCTTATAAATTATGCCTCAGAGATAGCGCCTGTAGGACAAGCAGCCTCACAAGCTCCGCAATCTACACAAGCATCAGCATCGATCTCATATTTGCCATCTCCTTCAGAAATAGCGCCTACTGGACATTCGCCTTCGCAAGTACCACAGCTACACATTCATCACTAATTACGTGTGCCATTGTATGTACCCTCCTTTTTTGGATTACGATAGGTTTTTCCCTTTTCGTTATCCTCATTTAATACAAGATGGGGAAATATACAAGAGTTCCTGATGTATTTATTTGAGTAATTTATAAGTTAGTCTTATAGAACTTGTAAACGTGGAAAATAGAAGATTTCTATCCTAAATTAGTAAAAAACAAAAATTCACGAGATTTTAAGAAATTATCTCTTCCATTTTTCAAGGATTCGTGTATCATAATGGATTGAGAGTTAAAAAGTAGAAAACATAGAGATAAAATTGTGTAAATGAAAAGAAGGAGAAGGTTATGCGGAAACGAAATGTAAGAGCAGCGATTGCGGCAGCACTTTGTATGACGGTACTTGCAGCCGGCTGCGGAAAGAAAGCAGATGATCCGGTTTTTACAGGAGATAAGACAGAAACACCGGTATATCAGGCGAATCTGGATGCAATCAAATCTTCTGCATATGCATCGGTAGACAATCTAGATCTGGAACCTGGAACTTATATTTCTGTAATCGGAAGGGCATCTTCAACACCATATTGGAATCAGGTAAAGGCAGGGGTAGAGCAGGCAGCAACGGACTTGAATACAGCACTGGGCTATTCAGGAAATGATAAGGTAAAAGTATTATACAGTGCACCGGATGAGAATGATAATATCGATCAGCAGGTGAATATTCTGGATGAAGAGCTTGCACGTTATCCGGATGTGATCGCAATTTCCAGTGTAGATGCAAGCGCATGCTCCGTCCAGTTTGATCTTGCGATTGAGAATGGAATTCCGATCGTAGCATTTGATTCGGGAAACAGCTATCAGAATATCCAAAGTACTTGCAAAACGAATAATATAGAAGCGGTAACAACAGGAACAAAGAATTTCTGTGAGAAGATCGGTGACAGTGGAGAAATTCTGCTGCTTGTGCATGATACAGTATCAGATACGGCGAAAGAGCGTGAGGCAGAAATCAAAAATGAACTTGCAGCAAATCATCCGAATGTGACTGTTACAGAGACAATTTATCTGGATCAGCTGGAAATGTTGAAGAAACAGATTGTGGCTGAACAGGTAGGGGTAACACCAGAAGAACTGGCAGCTGCAGAAGCAGGAGAAAAGAAGGAAGAGACAACAGGAACAGGTGATGCTTCCGAGACAATTGCAGATGCAGCATCGAATGCGGCTTCTTCATCAGCAGACGAAAGTGCGAATGAGACAGCACAGGAAGCGGACAATGAATTGTCCGAGAAGATGCAGCAGGTCAACGATGGCGCGGCAAAGATGAGTGATGAAGATGCAATTCAATATTATATGGAGAAACATCCTGATTTAAAGGGATGTATTGCTACGAACGAGACAGTAACCCAGCTTGCAATTAGGACGCTGGATCAGTTTGATTCAGAAAAACATATTACATTAGTAGGGTTTGATGCAGGAAAAGAGCAGGTCAATGCATTGAAAGATGGAAAGGTGGATGGACTTATTGTGCAGAATCCTTTTGGAATGGGATATGCGACAGTAGTTGCAGCGGCACGTACAGTTCTTGAGATTGGAAATGAAGCTGAGGTCAACACAGGATATGTGTGGGTGACAGCAGACAATATGAATGACGATACGATAACACCGTTCCTTTACGAATAAGTTGAAAATAAATCGAACAATTTCATAAAAGAAAAGAGCTTGTCAGGCAAAAGAAAAACATCAGGATTTTATTACTTCTATATTTCTGAATTTCAGAATGAAGTATAAAACCTGATGTTTTCTTTGTTTTATTCACGTTGTCCTTTAAGCTTTGCTTAAAGAAAAAATAAATTCGGTGCCAACCCCTTCCGTACTGATTACATTGATATGTTCATCGTGAGCCTGTATGATTTCTTTTACGATCGAAAGTCCAAGTCCGGTTCCTTTCTTATCTTTTCCACGGGAAAGATCTGATTTGTAGAAACGCTCCCAAATCTTATTGATTTCCTTTCTTGAGATTCCGATTCCATGATCCTTTACAGAAACAAAGACTTTGTCATTTTTTGTTGTTACTTCTACTGTAATAGAAGAGTCATTCTCACTGAATTTGATCGCATTATCCAGAAGATTATAAAGAACCTGTTGGATTTTGCGTCGGTCAGCCATTACATCAATCTGTTCAGACAGTAGAAAGAGCTTAATGGATATATGCTTCTGAGTACAGACACCCTCGAAAGACTGGGCAGTATGTTTGATCATCTCCTGAATATCAAAGGAAGTTTTATTGAGCAGGAGCTCTTTTGTATCAAATTCGTTCAAAGTAAGAAGATCCGTTGTCAGGTCAGTCAGTCGTTCCGTTTCGAAGAGAATGATATTTAAGTATTTCTCATGAAGCTCTGGTGGGATTGTTCCGTCTGCCATTGCTTCTACATAACCCCTGATTGAAGTCAACGGAGAACGGAAATCGTGGGATACATTTGCTACGATCTTTTTCTGATAATCATCAGAATCCTTCAGTTGTGCAGCCATAAAATTCAGTGATGCGGATAAATATCCGATCTCATCATGCCTGTTTACCGGAATCTCGTAATCCAGATTGCCCATGGCATATTGCTTCGCAGCTTCTGTGATCAGCAACAATGGCCGATGGACGAAGAAATGGAACCCAAGCAGGAAGATGAAGGACAACAGGAAAATAACTCCAAGAGAAATATAAACCGGAACCATCAGCGTGCGGCATCTTTCGTTGATCAGAGAGACAGGGCTGTGAATGATCAGATATCCCTTTGTATAAAATCCCTGTGTGACAGGAGCCATTACAGTAATCATATCTTCCTGAAAATAATTATGATAGGTTCCGATCATGTACTGGTTGCTCCCGATTTCGGCCGGATCAAAATTATTGACTGATTGTGGTGCAGTAGTATCCTTCAGGTTGGCAGAGGTGATCATTGTACCATCTTTTTCAACAAACCACAGAGAAGAATTAAGATACGTCTTCATAGCAGATAACTGAGAATGAACAGCCCAGCTGGAAGATTCGTTTGAAAAATAGGAAGGCAGATAATTATCTGCAATCATGGTTGCTTCTCTGTATAATGTCTGTGAAGTATCTTTTTCCAGACGTTCGGTGATCAGTTCTGTGGTCAATGTTGCCGTTGTGAAAACACACAGAAACCCGAAAATAATATAAAGTACAATAAATTTTAAATGCAGAACTGCTTTCATAATTTCTCCCTAAGTACTCATCGGTCACCAGATGCTGTTTACAGTATCCAGGATCGATGATTTAAATCTATTTTGTCTCAAATTTGTAACCAATTCCCCATACAGTACTGATATTCCAGTGAGGGTGGTCTTTAATTTTTTCACGCAGACGTTTAATATGAACATCAACGGTACGAGTGTCTCCGATATATTCATAGCCCCAGATACGGTCTAAGAGCTGCTCTCTTGTGAATACCTGATTCGGTGATGCAGCAAGACAGTAAAGGAGTTCTAATTCTTTTGGCGGCATATCAACAGGATGTCCGTCACAAACAACAGAGTAGTTTGTAAGGTTGATTGTCAATCCGTCAAACTCTGCACATTTTGTTTTTTCAACAGAAGTATCATTCTGTTGTCCAACCTGATATCTTCTCAAGACAGCTCTTACGCGGGCCACCATTTCCTTAGGGTCAAATGGCTTCATGATATAATCATCTGCTCCGAGTTCCAGTCCGAGAACTTTGTCAAATACTTCACTTTTTGCCGAAAGCATGATAATCGGTGTGGCAGCTTTGGAACGAATCTCACGACAAACCTGATACCCGTCAATTCCTGGAAGCATCAGATCAAGAAGGATCAGATTTGGCTGATAGCTGTTAAAAGCTGCAAGCGCATCTTCTCCATCATATACTAATTTTGTATCAAAACATTCTTTTGTGAGATAAAGAGAAATCAGTTCAGCGATATTCTCATCATCATCTACGATTAGGATTTTCTGTTTTCCAAACATTCTTTTTTCCCCCATTAACCATGATAAGGTAGTTGATAACTGTTTAAAATAATTAGCCAAGTTCTACAATTGTTACACCAGCGTCACCTTCACCGAATTCGGCAAGGTGATAGGATTTTACATGTTTCTGACGACGCAGATATTCATGAATTCCCTTTCTGAGTGCTCCGGTTCCCTTTCCGTGAACTACACGGACAGTATTCAGGTGAGCGAGGATTGCGTCATCCAGGTATTTATCCAGCTCAGCAACGGCTTCATCAACAGTACGTCCGAGCAGATTGATCTCAGGTCGGACAGAAAGAGATTTTCCCATTTTAATTTTGCCTTTTGAAGTACGGTTCATTTTCTTCGGTGCATACGGAGAGACTTCCTCGATAATCTCCAGATCAGAGATGTTGACCTGGGAGCTGAGGATTCCCATACGTACGGTAAGATTCCCTTTGGCATCAGGTAGAGAGCTTACGGTTCCTGTCAGGTTCATGCTGAGAACTTTAACGGATTCTCCGAGCTTGAAGTCAGATGCTTTATGCTCTTTCTTTGGTTTCTGTGCTTTCATTGCAGACGCAGATGCTGTATCTTTGATCTTCTTACGCAGCTTCTCACGTTCCTTTTCCATCTCTGCAGCAGAAATGTTTTCCTTGCCGAATTTACGGAAATCCTTGATCGTCTTGTCGGCAACTTCTTTTGCTTCACGCAGAATGGCGTTTGCTTTTTCATTTGCCTCGCGTAAAATGCGGTCGCGCTGATCATCTAATTTCTCCTGGCGCTGTTTCGCCTGGGCTTTCAGGTCTTCCGCTTCTTTCTTCAATCGTGCGATTTCTTCCTGTTCCTTTTCAATCGTCCGTTTGCTTGTCTCAAGATCAGTGAGAAGATCTTCAAAGGAAACGTCCTGTTCACTGAGCCGTTTCTTTGCATCTTCAATAATATAATCCGGCAGACCTAACTTCCCGGAGATCGCAAATGCATTACTTTTACCAGGAATACCGATCAGCAGACGGTAAGTCGGACGAAGACTTTCTACATCGAATTCACAACAGGCATTCTCCACACCCGGAGTGGAAAGTGCATAGACTTTTAACTCGCTGTAGTGTGTGGTAGCCATTGTACGGATACCTCTCTGGTGAAGATGGGACAGAATAGAAATTGCAAGTGCGGCACCTTCCGTCGGATCTGTACCGGCTCCAAGTTCATCAAAGAGAACCAGCGAACGTTCATCTACTTTCTTAAGGAAAGAGACAATATTGGTCATATGAGAAGAGAATGTACTAAGGCTCTGCTCAATACTCTGTTCATCTCCGATATCTGCATAAATCTGATGGAATACAGCCAGTTCACTGCGGTCTCCGGCAGGAATGTGAAGTCCGGACTGTCCCATCAGACAGAATAAGCCGACCGTTTTCAAAGAAACAGTTTTACCGCCGGTATTTGGTCCTGTGATGATCAGCAGTGTGAAGTCTTCCCCAAGTGTCACGGTGATCGGAACAACTTTTTTCGGATCGAGCAGTGGGTGACGTCCCTCACGGATACGGATGCGTCCCTCTTCATTCAGAAGCGGCCGGCTGGCGCGCATGGATATTGCCAGAGCACCTCGTGCAAAAATGAAGTCAAGATCCGTCAGAGAACGGTAATCCACACGGATTTCCTCGATATATTGTGCGGCTTCTTCACTTAGATTTGCAAGAATCACCTGAATCTCTTCCTGTTCCTTTGCATAAAGTTCTTTTAAGTCATTGTTCAGTTTTACGATTGCCATAGGTTCAATAAAAAGAGTAGAACCTGTTGAAGACTGATCGTGAATGAGTCCCTGTACCTGTCCACGATATTCCGCTTTGACAGGTACACAATAGCGGTCTCCACGCATGGTAATGATTGCATCCTGCAGATAAGTGCGAAGGGAACCGTTGACCAGTGTAGTTAAAGTGGCGTGTACTTTGTCATTGATGTTATTAATGCTTCGACGAATCTGCTTCAGTGTGGAACTGGCATCATCACTGTATTCATCTTCGCCGATAATACAGCGGTCGATTTCATTTGAAAGTGGTGTCAGTGGTTCAAGCAGGTTAAAATATTCATCCAGGCAGTCACAAGCGTCCTCTTGTGTATCATGTCTTCCGTAGGCCTTAACCCTGGCTGCATTTACAAGCAGGCGGGAAATACGGAGAAGTTCTGTGCTGCTGAGTGAGCCGCCAATCTCCAGACGTTTCATGGACTCTTCAACCGGTGCAGCGTCACCAAACGAGATACGTCCCTTTTGCACGATTCGTGTATAAGCGGCAGCAGTCTGTTCCTGATAAGTGTTGATCTTATGCAGGTCGGTCATTGGCTTCAAACGACGGCAGAGCTGTCCTCCACGGAAAGATGTCGCTTCCTTTTCAAGAAGAGCAATGATCTTATCATATTCCAGTTTAAATAATGTTTTTTGATTCATTTATGTTCCTCTGTCATTTCAACTTAATACTAATTTTTTAATCATGTAGCTGTTCACAATACATGTGAACAATAACTATTTCCGAGTCTTATTGTACCTTATTATTTCATTAAATAAAAGGCTTTTATAGATATTGAACAATCTATATGAATCAGTTATACTAAGTAATGGAAATGTCCGTGTCGGTTGATTTTGTAGTTGACACGGAAGTGAACAGTCACGAATGAGGTTCATGTCAATGTCAGAAAAGAAAAGTAATGGTCAGGTTCCGGAAGAGGGTCCTGACGGGAAAAATTTAGAACAGTCAGAAAAAAAGGAATCTTTTGCATTTCTCGAAGAGACGATAAAACCAAAGAAGATCAGCAGACAGCAAGGAATGAAACAGCTCATCCGGATTGCAATATGCGGACTGGTTTTAGGTGGCTTTACGTGCCTGGGATTCTTTGCGTTGCGTCCGCTTGCACAGAAGTTGTTTCCAGAAAAGACACAAGTTGTGACAATTCAGGAGGACGATCAGTCAGGGGAAGATTCAGCAGAAGGTGACGACACGACAGAGCAGAATGACGCGCAGAATCAGCAGGAGATCAGTTATGTACAGATGATGTCCAAAGCATATGAGAAAGCACTGACAGCGAAGAAGAGTGTGGTATCTGTTACGAAAGGAGCAGAACAGGAGAACTGGAATGCAGAAGCGACCGGAATTGATGAGAGCGTATCGGGTGTGATCGTTGCGGATAACGGACCGGAGATACTGATTTTGTCCTATGCTTCGATCTGCGAAGATGCAAAAGAGTGGTGCGTTACATTTTCAGATAAATCAGAATATAAGGCAAGCCTGAAAAAAAAGGATAAAAATAGTGGATTTGCAATATTTGCGGTAGATAAAAAAAGCCTTTCAGATGCCACATGGAGTGCTTCAAGTGTAGCATCACTTGGCAATTCGAATCTGACAGAACAGGGTGATGTTATATTCGCACTGGGAAATATTTTCGGTTATGCCGGAGGAAGCGGATACGGAATTGTCAGTTCGTCAAACTATAAAGAAATCGGACGCGACGGAGAGTATAGCGTGATTGCGACCGATATGAGCAGTGCATCCGAAGGAACGGGTATTTTATTCAATCTGGATGGAGAAGTGATAGGAATGATTTCTTCTGATATTTGGAAAGACCGGGGAGTACGTACCGCAAATGCTTATGCGATCTCAGATCTGAAGTTGGTTATCCAGCTGTTAGCGAACGGTGCAAGTGTACCATATATCGGTGTGTCAGGAACAGCAGTGACAAGTGGAATTCAGAAAGAAGAGGGCATGCCGTCAGGAATCTATGTGATTGACGTGGCAGCAGATTCACCTGCAATGGCAGCGGGCATACAGAGTGGAGATGTGATCTGTTCTGTGAATGGAGAGAAAATTGTAAGCATGAGTGCTTACCGTAAACTGATGTTGACGCTGAAAGCAGGAGATCAGATCAAAGTGGAAGGGAAACGCCGAGGATCTGAAGGATATGTAGATATTAAATTTGATGTTATGATTGAAAGTAAAGAATAATAAGTGAAAGAGGCAGAAAATGAGATTTATAGATGGATTATGCGAGGGAGAAACAATCAGGAATGTATATCTTTGTAAAGGAAAGCGTTCCGCAGAGACAAGAAATGGAAAGCCGTATGATAATCTGATTCTTCAGGATAAGACAGGAACATTAGATGGAAAAGTATGGGATCCGAACTCCCAGGGAATCGCAGATTATGATGAGAAGGACTTTATTGAAGTTTTTGGAGATGTGATCAATTATAACGGAAATCTTCAGTTGAACATCCGTCAGATCAGAAAGGCGGAAGAGGGAGAATACAATCCGGCAGATTATATGCCGACAACAGAGAAAAGTGTTGATGGAATGTACGAGGAGCTGACAGCTTATATTCGTCAGATCTCTAACAAATATTTAAGACAGGTGTTGGAATTCTACTATATAAAAGATGAAGCATTTATCAAAAAATTCAAGGCACATTCCGCAGCGAAGACAGTACATCACGGATTTTCCGGGGGATTGCTTGAACATACACTCAGTGTAACTCGTATGTGTGATTATTTTGCAACAAGCTACTCTATTTTGAACAGAGATCTGCTCCTTAGCTCTGCAATTCTTCATGATATTGGAAAAGTGAAAGAACTTTCTGATTTTCCGGACAATGATTATACAGATGAGGGACAGCTGATCGGACATATCGTGATCGGTGTTGAGATGATCAATGATGCAATCCGTTCCATTCCAGGATTTCCGGAGAAGCTTGCACATGAGCTAAAGCATTGTATCGTGGCACATCACGGTGAACTGGAATACGGTTCTCCAAAGAAGCCTGCACTGGCAGAGGCAGTTGCACTGAACATGGCAGATTCAACAGATGCAAAGCTTCAGACATTGACAGAGCTGTTCAAAGGAAAAACAGGAACAGACTGGCTTGGATATAATCGTCTGTTCGAGTCTAACTTAAGAAGAGCATCTGAGGATTAAATTTAACAATGAGAATAACAAGTGTCACTGTTTGCAGATTCTATGTGAGCAGTGGCTATTTGTATAATTAAGAGTAAAATAGAAGAGAGAAAAGTATGAATAAGAATGATATTGTAACAGTTGAAATAACAGATATCGGAGTGAGCGGGGAAGGAATTGGCCATGTGGATGGTTACACGCTCTTTATCAAAGACGCAGTGATCGGTGATGTGGTTGAAGCGAAAGTCATGAAGGCAAAGAAGAATTATGGCTATGCCAGATTAATGAAAGTCATCACACCGTCAGAATATCGCGTAGAACCAAAGTGTGCATTTGCCAGAAGATGCGGAGGCTGCCAGATTCAGGAAATGTCTTATGATCGTCAGCTTGTGTTTAAAGATCAGAAGATCCGCGGAAATTTGGAACGAATTGGTGGCTTTACAAAAGAGCAGATTGAAGCTGTGATGCAGCCGGTTGTTGGAATGGAGCATCCGTTTAGTTATCGTAATAAAGCACAGTTTCCATTTGGAACAGACAAAGAAGGCAATCCGATCACGGGGTTCTATGCCGGAAGAACACATGATATTATTGCAAACACAGATTGCGCTCTTGGCGTAGATCAGAACCGAGAAATACTCGAGATTATTTTACAATATATGCGTGAAAACAAGATCAAATCGTATGACGAGAAGACTGGAAAAGGTCTGATCCGGCATGCATTGATCCGCTATGGCTTCAAGACAAAAGAGATTATGGTCTGCCTTGTGGTCAACGGAAAGAAACTTCCGAAAGCAGAGCGGCTGATTGAAAAGCTTATTCAGATTGAAGGCATGACAAGTATCACGATCAGCCCGAATACACGAAGAGATAATGTGATCATGGGAGATTCCTATGAAATTCTCTGGGGACAGGGATATATTACAGATTATATCGGAAATGTAAAATATCAGATTTCTCCATTATCATTCTATCAGGTGAATCCGGTACAGACAGAGAAACTATACGGACTTGCACTTGAGTATGCAGACCTCAAAGGTGATGAAACCGTGTGGGATCTGTACTGCGGAATCGGAACGATTTCCCTCTTCCTTGCTCAGAAGGCAAAACAGGTTTACGGAGTTGAGATCGTGCCACAGGCAATCGATGATGCCAAAGAAAATGCAAAGATCAATGCGATTGATAACGCAGAATTTTTCGTTGGGAAGGCAGAAGAAGTTCTGCCGGAATATTATGCAGAGTATGAGCGAGAGCATAATGGTGAGACAGCTCATGCAGACGTGATCGTAGTGGATCCACCGAGAAAGGGTTGTGACGAGACACTGCTGGAGACGATCGTGAAGATGCAGCCGGAGAAGGTTGTGTATGTAAGCTGTGACAGTGCGACATTGGCGAGAGATCTGAAGTATCTGTGTGCGAATGGGTATGAGATTACGGTGTGCAGAGGGGTGGATCAGTTCCCACAGACGGTGCATGTCGAGACTGTGGTGTTGCTACAAAGGAAGAATATGTAGAAATCCTTGAATTTACGCACTTTGTAGAGTTTTTCAGTTTCAGAAAAATAGGTGGAAATCACAAAGAAAAGAGCCTTGTGAAGAAAGTAACCGTTGTTGTTGCGTTAGACCTCGGGACGGGGAACACAAAGAATCTTGAATATGAAAATGAATAGAGAGCTATCAGATCATTGATAGATTATAGGGATACTTGTTAAAAGCGGGTGTCCCTATTTTTTATAGGGCATTTCAGAAATGGAGTGTCTTTTTTATACCAAAATATTAAAAATTCAGGAGGAAAATGAAAATGACAAACACAGCGTTAAGAGCAGAGAATAGCAATTCTCGCACAATTACTTTCAAGAGCAGGGAACACGAAAAATTTTATGAGGAATATCTGAAAAAATGCAGATATCAGGATGTCTACCATCGGGCTTTGGTTTATTGCCTGGGTATCGACAGAGACACAAGAAATAATGTGAATAAAATCTATAATTTTAAAACTGGATGTGTAAAAACGGAATGCCTGCTGGAAGGATGGCAGACTAGTGGAAGTTTACGGATTGTCCGTATGGCATTTAACCTTTACTGTAATGGAACACCAAGTGTCGGAGATTATGAGGCAGAGGAAGATCAGTTAAAAGAGTGTCAGTATTATACCGTAGAAGATCTGTTTTGCTGCGGATATGCCCGGTATTTTTGGGAAGCCATTAAAATCCGTTATCCAGAGTATTGTTTTTACAAAGACTGGGAGGATATGTATGCTGAAAATTAGATTACAGGGTACTTTGAGGGACATTCAATGGTTTTGCCGTATTTTGGAAAATCATAAGGAATTGGATGTCCTGGAAGTATCTGATGCTTATGCAAATAAAGGAACAAGTAAATATTTTCGTGTTTATGTAGAAGTAGAAGAAAAACAGTAAATCGGAGGAAGGTATATGTGTAAAGTAATTGCTATTGCAAATCAGAAGGGCGGAGTAGCCAAAACAACGACAACCATCAATCTGGGAGCCGGACTGACAAAGAATGGGAAAAAAGTAGTGCTGGTAGATGCAGATCCGCAGGGACATCTGACAATGGGAATGGGATTTCCCAAAAATCTCAAAGTGACTTTAAAGAGTATGATGGAAAATATCATCATGGGACTGGAGTTTGATCCAAAGGAAGCAGTCTTGCACCATGAAGAAGGGATGGATCTGATTCCGTCCAATAAATTGCTTGCCGGAATGGATATGTCCTTATTTACAGTTGAGGATAGGGAAAAAGTACTGAAAGAGTATCTGGAACTGTTGAAAGATGAATATGATTATATTCTGATTGACTGTATGCCATCATTGGGAATGCTGACAATCAATGCGTTGAGTGCAGCGGACAGTGTATTGATTCCGGTACAGCCACAATATTATGCGGCAGATGGACTTATGGAATTACTGAAAGTGGTAAAAGGAATCCATCAGAGGTTTAATCCGGAATTGCAGATAGAAGGTATTTTGTTCACAATGGATAATTGCCGTTACAATAATGCAAAGAGAAACAAACAGGCAATTAAAACTACATACGGAAATGACATTAAGATTTTTGAGCAGACGATTCCGAGAACGGAAAGCCTTGCAGAAACAGCATCGGAGGGTGTAAGTATCTTTTCTTATGATGGAAAAAGCAAAGGTGCAGACAGTTATCGAGAACTGGTTCAGGAGGTGTTGAAACATGCGTAGACCGAAAAAAGAGATTCAGCTTACCTCTTATGATGAGTTACTGGGATTGGAAGAATCACCGGAAAAGAGTATGAACCAGGTTGTGGAAATAGAATTGGAAAAGCTCCATCCTTTTAAAAATCATCCATTTCGTGTGAGCGATGATGAAAAAATGGCTGAGACAGTAGAGAGTATTAAAAACTATGGTGTTTTAAATCCTGCTCTGGTAAGACCCCGATCAGAAGGTGGATATGAACTGATTTCAGGTCACAGGAGAAAAAGAGGCTGTGAACTGTGTGGCAAAACAACTATGCCGGTCCTTGTCCGAAACTATACAGATGATGAAGCTGTCATAATTATGGTCGATTCCAACATTCAGCGTGAAAATATTTTGCCAAGTGAAAAGGCCCATGCCTATAAGATGAAATATGATGCTATGAAGCACCAAGGAAGTAAAGGTGAAAAATATACGGCAGATATGGTTGGTGAAACAGCCGGGGACAGTGGAAGAACCGTGCAGAGATATATCCGTCTGGCTTCATTATCAGATGGATTATTGGAATATGTGGACGATAATAAAATCCCTATGATAGTGGGAGAAAAATTGTCTTATCTGAAACCACAGGAACAGGAATGGCTTCTGGAAGGAATTGTCAACAGTAATATCTTTCCGTCAAAACAACAGGCAGAACAATTAAAGGAATGCAGTGCAAATGGAAAATTAAATCAGGGTTATATCTATGCCGTTTTATTGAAAAAAGAAAACAGTAAAATCAATGTGACGATTCCGGCAAAAAAAATCGGCAATTATTTTCCAGAGACATATTCTAAAGAACAGATAGAAGAAGTTATTTTTATGCTTTTGGATAAATGGAAACAAAACAGAGAAGGAGTAGCAGATGCAGAAGATACAGTTTGATTATTTTACGGGAATGGAAGCGGAACAATACAGCTTTTACCGTGTCCCGAAAGTGCTGTTTACAGAACCATGCTTTAAAGCTCTTTCTTGTGAAGCAAAGGTATTATACGGTCTGATGCTGGACCGTATGAGCCTGAGCATTAAGAACCGATGGCTGGATTCAGAGGACAAGGTATATATTATTTTCACGGTGGAAGAAATCGCAGAGCTGATGAACTGTGGAACCCAAAAGGCAGTGAAGCTGGTAAAAGAGCTGGACAGTAATAATGGGATTGGACTGATTGAGAAAAAACGTCTGGGACTGGGAAAGCCTAATGTTATTTATGTGAAAAATTTTATGATCAGAGAAGTGCCAGATCAGAAGTCGACGGATAGCTGTGCAGATTTGCAACCAGAGCATAAAAAATGTGCAGATCTGCAATCTGAGCATAGAAACCATGAAGAATGTGCAAATTTGCAATCGGAAGCTGAAAACGGGGAAAAACCAGGCACTTTTCTGAATGGTGAAAATCATCATTCAGGAGTAGTGAAATCCACAATTCAGGATTGTGTGGAATCACAATTACAGAATGGTGAAAATCACAATTCAGGAATGATGAAAACCACAAATCAAGAATTTCCAGAATCACAATTCCAAAATGGTGAAAATCATCATTCAAGAATAGTGGAAATCACAAAACCAGAATATCCGAAATCACAATCTAATAATACTGATATTAACAAGACTGATATTAGTGAAACTGAGATAAATCAATCCTATCCAATCATATCAGGTAATCTGAAAAAGAAAAGAGATGTGATGGAGGAGATGCGGGCATATCGTGAAGTGATTCATGAAAACATAGATTATCAATATCATGCAAAAGAAGATGTGGATGAACTGGTAGAACTGATGATTGAAGTTATGATGATGCCAGAGGACAGTATGATTCGGATTGCAGGGACAGAAAAGCCAGTTGCTTTGGTGAAAAGCAGGTTTATGAAGCTGAACTATTCACATATCGAATATGTGCTGTTTTGCCTGAACCGAAATACGACCAAGGTTGGAAACATTAAAGCATATCTTTTGACTGCCCTGTATAATGCTCCGGTAACGATAAACAGCTATTATCAGGCAGAGGTTAATCACGATATGTATGGAGGATAAAGGAAGATGAGAAATATGATAAAAAAAGTTGTTGTGCCAGTACTGGTGATTGCTGTATTGTTTGCAGTGCTGAGACCGCTTTGTATCCAGGATGGGAAGTGCAATTATTTATTGCTGTTGCTTCTGATGGGGATACCGTTTGGAATTGGAAAAATGTGTGTCTGGATGGTTCCAAGAGGATTTGACCTTGGAGGAACACTGGCAGTATGGACAATGAATTTTCTGATCGGAGGATTGATAGGAAGTGTCGTCCTGCTGGCAATGATTGGACAGGCAATCATTTATCTTAGTGTTTTCCTGCTCACAGTTATTACAGGAATACATAAAATACCGAGAATAAAATGAAATAGATCTTTTGAAAAGCAGCTAAGACAAAATTAGCTGCTTTTTTTCTGGAAACTTTGCGACAAAATGTCGTAAAGCCGGGACAAATTGCAGGAAAGGAGACACCGTATTGAGCAATCGTGCAATTTCCACAGAACTTATTGAATTGGGAGAACGGATCAGAAAACGCAGGCAGGAAATGAAGTTATCACAGGAATCTTTTGCGGAAAAAGCAGGTATCAGTGTCAATACGGTCAGCAGGATAGAAGGAGGGCAAACAGCAATGTCTGTTGAGATTTTCAGGAAGATGATTGAGATCCTGGAAACAGATGCCAATATCCTGATGGGAAAAGAGGGGGACGATGCAGAAAAAAGAAAGCAGTTTGAGGAAGTATTTTATCGTATTCAGAAGATGGAATGGAAAGAGCAGAAAATTATCATGCAGACAATAGATTCACTGATAGAAAGTTTTAATGAGTACAGGTGAAATTTCACTATATATGGGGTGTAAAACAAAAAAACTCCCCATATATGCTAAGGATAATAGTTTTTTGTGCTGTTAAAATAGCAAACAGAGAGAAAGAGACAGAAACAAGGAAGGGAGATAGGATTGATGACCAGACAAGAAAATTTAATCTATCGGAAGCAGTGTCCCTATGATGCAATGGGAGACTATTCTGTTTTAATGGAAAATGAAAAGAACATAAAAACGGAAAGAAATGCAAAGAAGTCTGACCGGGACATCAGACGGAAAATAAAATAGAGGATGCTGTAAATTAGCAGAAAGGGCAGTAAGGAAGTTTCAGGCTCTCGTTAAAAAAAACGGGTGTGCCGGAAGCTGTTTTTTACTGCCCTTTTGCCAGTAGATCAGCAATAATCCTATCCTTTCTGCTGATGGGCACCTGTTGCCAGCAGGCAGAAGGGTGGTAATCATGCTGACATTGCAGGAATTGAAACAGGTTGTAGGTAACAGGGAAGAAAGAAGAAAGGTTCCGTCCGCCAGGTATTTAAGAGAAAACGATGTGGCAGTTGTAAAGCAGAGACTGATAGATGGTGCGGAAATTATTGCGTATCAGACAGGATATGTTTTCTATTGCGTGGGTGATTATGGAACGGTTTTTCCTTTATTTACCTGTCGAGATTATGTATATGAAGCAGGAAGAAAAATAACAGTTGTTAAGGAAGATTTTTTTGATAATCAGCCTGGTATGTGCGGTTGATATTAGAAGGTGAAGATCGGCTGTGCAGGAACAGGGAGGTACGAGAACATAATAATTGCATTTCATACAGCCATATTTCAGAAGGCTGGTGTGAATTGGTGGATAAAAGGCAGAATGTACTTGAAAAACTGATCATAGAAGAAGCTATTGGAGAATTCATGGATCTGCTGACTGACCGGCAGAGACAGGTGATCCATCAAATTTATTTTCAGCAGCGTACACAAAGAGAAGTGTCACGGGTGTTTGGAATTACAGAACCGGCAGTATCAAAATGTATTTCACAGGCAAAGCAGAAAATGAGAAGAAATGCAGGCAGACTGATCGGAGTGCTTCAGAAGGGAGAATAAAAGATGCGTGGTAAAAAACCAAAGGAAAGACAACGGTATGTGCTGCGTGTAAATGAAACTCTCATAGAAGTTACCAGAGACGTATATCTGGCATGGTACCAGTCAAGAAGAAAAGAAAGATACCAGCTTGAAAAAATGCAGAAAAATGGTGTGTGCGGAATAGAAAAAGTAGGGGAAACGAGTTACAACAGTTATTTGCATATATTATCACCAGAAGAAATAGTCATCAGGGTGTCAGAAATACAAGAGCTGCAGGAAGCACTGAAATATTTGTCTGAAGAAGAAATGGAATTGATAAGATTATTATTTTTTGAAGAGTACACAGTTAAAAAAACAGCACAGTATTTCGGGTGTTGTACAAAGACAATCAGAAACAGGAAAAACAAAGTATTGCAGAAACTAAAAGACAGGCTGGAAACTTTGTAAGTTTTTGCTGTTTCAAAAAAATTTTATAAAAAAATTTCAAACAGGTTAATTTTTGCCCTTTCACACATGCGGTTAGTGGAGGGGCAAATGTCTATTTTAATTCAAAACAATAAATTCCCCCCTAAAAGTGAACCTTGACAATTTCATATCAGCAGCAAGAGGATACCTGAATTTCCCAGCTACGCATCTGGCGGCGGGCATTCGGTGACAACGTGAAGGGCAATGGATGAGAGGCACCCTTGGCAGGAATGATTACGAATTACCTCTTGCGGCTTAAATAGCTCAATCCTGTTTTTATTTAAAAGTCAATCCAAGACATAAGGGAGGTGGTTCCTATGATTGATTCATGCAGGTGTAAGCCTGAACGAAAGTGGAGTAAATTATCGAAGAAAGAGAGGACTCAGTCAAAATGAAAATGCGATTTAAAAGATTCTTGTCGGGATTTATGGCAGTTGCAACTTTGGCGTCTGTTATCGTTCAACCAGTCACGGTTTCTGCTTCTGAATTAGAACCAGAGCCAACTTCATTTGAACAGCAATATCCGGAACTGCAGGATGTGCAGGATACTCTTGATGAAGATGAAATTGTGAAAGCAAAGGATATTGAGATTCCCTATGGAGAAGAATTTGAGGTGGAAGTTGATCTGTCCGGTATAGAGGGCGTGAATGAAAAAAAGGTGAAAGTTTTATTCCATGAAGCAAAGAGTGAAGCCGGTACAGATTTTGACGCACATACACCGGATACCTACAAAGCTGTCTATGCAGTAGAGCCGGTCAGCGGTCACCCAGCTTACAGAGTAAGCAGAAACATTACGGTAAAAGAGCCGGAAACAGAAGCACAGGCAAAGAGTTCTTCTGAAAATACAGCTGGTGAAGGAAATGCCGGTGAAACAGAAGATTCCGGTAATGCGGATGAAGATGCTGATTCGGACGGGTCAAAAGAGATTGTAACAGATCTTACAGATGACCAGGAAGTGACGACAGATGAAGAATCCGGTCTGACTGTTTCAGAAGTAATGGATCAGGCAGCGGAGAACGGCATCGCCCTTTATTCTATGGAAGAAGGAGAAGCGGTTACTTTCATGGCAACAGACATTGCAACACAGAGTACCAAGAAAGTTACAGTGACAAGAGGAACCTGTTATCAGTATTCAGACTACGGATATGGAAGTTACCTGACTTACAAATATACGGTTCAGTTTGGTAATGTTTCTGCAACAGCATATTGTGTGGAGCCTTCTAAATCCAGTCCGGGAAGTGGTACTTATGACATTACAAAGCTCAGTGACGGTAAGAAGCTGGCAAAGGTTTGTTACTATGGCACAAAGGCTTCTGGTGATGAAGGATTTTTCACAGAGGAAAATGGATATGGAAACCTGAGTGCAGGTGCCAGATTTATTCTGGTACATCTGGCAGCATCTTATGCTAATGGTGGAGATTCTGCCTTTTCCGGTGCAAGCGGTACAGCAAAGACACTTGCAATGAAACTGTATAATTACTGTATTTCACAGCCGGAGATTCCAGATGTAGATATGAGTTTTTCTGATGCAAATGTGACAGCTTATGTAGATGGCAACAGCCAGAGAACAAAGGAAATCACTTTTAAAGCAGATGAACTGCAGAGTATCACAATGAAACTTCCAAGTGGTGTGAAACTTCACAATGTGACAACCGGAAAGACAAGCAAAGCTGGTGAAGCAGTAGAAATCAGTGGTGGAACCAAGTTTTACTTATCTGCACCTCTTACACAGGTACAGGATGTCACAGGAAACTGGTCGGCAACGATGAAAGGCAGTGTAACAAAAGATTATTCTGCGTATAAGATCAGTACCGGATCTGGTTCACAGGACCTGGCCCTGGTATTTGGTGAAGGTGTTGATGATGAGAAATATGTGGACTTCAAAGTAACCTGGGTGCAGCACGCAAGTGTGAAGGTGATTAAAAAAGATGCAAAAGCAGACGCAAAGCTGGCAGGTGCCGTGTTTGGTTTATACAGTGATGCAAACTGTACAAATCTGATCACAAAGTTACCGGCAACCGATGCGAATGGGGAAGCGTCCGTACAGATCATTAAGACACAGGATACCGTATATCTAAAAGAGATTACAGCTCCGACAGGATACCGTATCAATGCAACTGCCTACAACGTAAAACTGGAAGTCAGTAAAACAACAACTGTGACTGTTCCGGATGAAGAACAGATGGGACAGCTGACTGTTTATAAAGAAGGTCAGGTTCTGACAGGTGCAAATGTCACCGAGAATGGAACAACATTTAAGTATGAGAAACGCAGACAGAAAGGTGCGATTTATGATGTGTATGCCGGAGCAGATATTAAAACTGCTTATGGTGCCAAGGTTTACAGCAAGGGTGATCTGGTCAAAGAGAATCTGACAACAGACTCGAATGGGGCAGTCATTCTGAAAAACCTGCATCTTGGTACATATATCGTCAAAGAAAAACAGGCTCCGACCGGATTTTATAATGCTGGGGAAGAAAAGTCAGTCACTCTTTCTTATGCAGGACAGAATGTAGATGTTGTTTTTTCTGAGACAACCTTTACGAATGACAGACAGAAAGCAGAAGTGATTGTGACAAAGCAGGATAAGGATACGGAAAATCCTCTGGATGGAGGAATTTTTGGACTTTATGCAGCCAGTGACATTAAAAATGCAGATGGAACGGTTGTCGTAAAGAAAGGAACTCTGATTGAGAAAGTGACAACTGGCAATGATGGAACGGCGAAGTTCACTGCAGACCTGCCGCTGGGATTTTCTTATGATGTAAAAGAAGTACAGGCTCCGGAAGGCTATTTGAGAAATGCGGATGATGTTTATACGTTTGCCTTTTCTTATACAAACGATAAGGAAGCAAAACTGACATTTAAGCATACCTTCAAAAACGAGCGTGTGACAGCAAAGATTTCCTTACAGAAGCAGGACAAAGAAACTAAGAAGGCAGTTCCACAGGGAGACGCTACTTTAGAAAAGGCGGTCTATGGACTGTATGCCCGTGAGGATATTGTCCATCCGGATGGAGCAACTGGCGTGATCTACAAAGCAGGCGAGCAGGTTGACACTCTTACAACGGATAAGAATGGACAGGCTTCCGTAGATGGATTATATCTTGGTAATTATTATGTAAAAGAGATTACTCCGTCAACGGGTTACCTGGCAGATGAAGAAGAACATGATCTGATCTGCAACTACGAGGGTGATCTTGTAGCGGAAGTGAAGCGTGACTGCCTGTCTCTGGAACAGGTGATGAAGCAGCCATTTGAAATCATCAAGGCAGCGAACAACGGAAAGACAGATGCCGATTTACTGAAAGGTGCAGGATTTACCGCTTATCTGGTATCATCCCTGACAGTAAAAAAAGATGGCAGCTATGACTTTGATTCTGCCAAGCCGGTAGTGATTGGAGAAAATGGTGCAACAGAGATCTTTACGGATGAGAAAGGGTATGCCCGCAGTATTGCGATTCCTTATGGAACATACATCGTCCGTGAAACAACCACACCACATAATTACACTCCGGTCAATGATTTCATCGTACAGATTACAGAGAATCATCCGACTACACCGCAGGTATGGAGGGTGCTGCTTGACAAAGAGTTTGAAGCGAAGCTGAAGATCATCAAACAGGACGATGAGACAAAGAAAGCAGTCCTTCAGAAAAATACGGAGTTTAAGATTTTTAACCTGGATACAGAAAAGTATGTGGAGCAGGTAACAACGTATCCGACGACGGTAAAACACAAATCTTATTTTACAGATGAGCAGGGATACTTAATCCTTCCACAGAATCTGAAGATCGGACATTACCGTATTGAGGAAGTGAACGCACCTTATGGATATACGCTCAATGAGAATTACTATGAGGTGGATGTAGATTCCAATACAGCATATCAGATGGACGGAACTTCCGGCGATGTGATCATTGAGATTGCATACGAGAATCATCCGGTCAAGGGAGAACTGAACATTGTAAAACAAGGCGAGGTCTTAAATGGTTACAAAGATGATTTTGCTTATCAGAAAGAAACTCTGGAGGGAGCAGTCTTTGAGGTATATGCTGCCGAGGATATTTATACAGCAGACTTCCAGAAAGATGATAACGAAAACCGTATCCTGGAGTATGCTTCTGGGGCATTGGTAGGAACTATTATCACAGATAAAGATGGAAAGGCACAGATCACAGACCTTCCACTTGGAACCTATAAGATTGTTGAAAAGACAGCACCAGAGGGCTTTGTGTTAAATGAAGAAGCACCGACAGTAACATTTGAATACAAAGACCAGAAAACACCAGTTATTGAGCAGACAGCAACCTTTGAGAATGACCGCCAGAAAGTGGAAGTGTCCGTAGTAAAACAGGATGCAGAGACAGAAACGGTTGTGGCAGGTGCAGAGTTTGGTATCTATGCAAAAGAAGATATTCTGGCACATGAAGAAGTGATTGTAAAGGCAGATACCTTACTTGGAAAAGCAGTTAGTGGAGAAGATGGAAAGGCAGTATTTGACGTTGACCTTCCATTCGGTACTTACTATATCAAAGAACTTGCAGCTCCGGCAGGGTATGTCTCTTCTTTTGAGACTTTGGAAGTGACTGCCAAATATCAGGGACAGGATGTGAAAGTGGTAGAGCTGGAATCTGTATTTAAGAACCAGCCGACAAAAGTAACCTTTACGAAGTCCGATATTACGACAGGCGTGGAGCTTTCCGGGGCGACGCTTACGGTGCTTGATAAGGATGGAAATGTGGTAGATACATGGAAGTCTGTAAAGGGTGAGGAACATCTGATTGAAAGACTCACAGCCGGGGAGACATATACTCTTCGTGAAGAAATGGCTCCTTATGGCTATCTGATGGCGGAAGAAGTTTCCTTTACGGTGGACGATACTGCTGAGATCCAGAAGGTAGAGATGAAAGATGCAGTGCCAACCGGAACGCTTATCATCAATAAAAAAGGTGAGTTCCTGGAGAAAGTATCTGCACTGGATTCCATTGGCGGATGGATGAAGCATCTGTTTGAATATCTTTCCGGTTCCCTGAAAGATGTTACTTTTGAGGTTTATGCCTTAGAAGATATAAAAGCGACAGATGGTGAGAGTGAAGATTATTACAAAAAGGATACACTGGTGGCAACGATCACGACGGATGAAACAGGCGTGGCGAAACTGACAGACCTTCCTCTTGGCAAATACTATGTTAAAGAGAAAGAGACAGCAAGTGGATATGTCCTGGATGGAGAAATCCGTGAAGTGGATCTGACTTACCGTGATCAGAATACCACAGTTGTTACTTATTCCGCTGACTGGCAGAACAAACGCCAGAGGGCAGAAGTAAACGTGTTAAAGAAAGAAAAAGATTCCGACCGTGTATTGGAAGGGGCTGTATTTGCCTTGTGCAATAAAGAAGATATTGTCAATGCAAAAGGCGATGTGATCCTGAAAGCGGATACGGTTATTGAAGAGCAGGCTACGGATAAGGAAGGAAAACTGACCTTTACGGCAGATCTGCCACTTGGTTATACCTACTATGTGAAAGAAACTTCCCCGGCACCGGGATTTGCGACAACAGACCAGGTACAGGAATTTACTTTTGAATATGGTGGGGCAGATAAGGAAACACTGTCTTATGCGTTCACTTTTGAAGATGAGCCGACAACCGTAGAGCTTACCAAAACATCCCTGACAGACGGAAAGGAGATTGAGGGAGCAAAACTGAAAGTCACAGATGAGAGTGGAAACACTGTGGATGAATGGACTTCCGGTAAAGAAGCACATATCATCAAAGAACTGACCGCTGGCAAGAAGTACACCATGACAGAAACACTTCCTGCGGATGGTTATGTGACAGCAGAGAGCATCACTTTTACGGTGGAAGATACCAGTGAAGTACAGAAAGTGGAAATGAAGGATGATGTGACAAAAGTGCAGATCTCCAAGACTGATATTTCCGGTAAGGAGCTGCCAGGAGCGAAACTGACAATTCTTGATAAAGATGGAAAGACCGTAGAAAGCTGGACATCTGAAGAAAAACCACACTATATTGAGATGCTTCCAATCGGGGAATATACTCTCCGTGAAGAAAATGCACCGGACGGTTATCTGGTTGCAGAAGATGTGAAGTTTACGGTCAAAGATACTGGAGAAATCCAGAAGGTTGTGATGAAGGATGAGGCGAAACCGGAGGAAACTCCAACAGAGACACCGACGGAAACACCAGAAATCACACCAACACCGGAGACGAAAACCACAGAAGAAACAAAGAAATCGACTTCACCAAAGACAGGAGATAATACTCCGATTCTGTTCTGGATTCTGCTTGCAGGGGGTGGAATGGCTGGTCTTGGTGGCACAGTGATTCTTCGCAAAAAGAAAAAATAAGAGATCATAGGATTTCTCAGTAATGGATGGGGGCATTTATGGACACAGGATTCATAGATGCCCTCTTATAAAATTTAAAGAGAAGTAAGGGAGAAAAGAAGATGACAAAGACAGTATTGATCGTTGCTGCGGCTGCAGTATTTCTGGTATATGGATTTGTCCTTTGGTGCTGTATCAAAGTGGGGGCGGAATCAGAAAAAGAATATATGAAACTGGCAGAAAAGAGAGGAAAGGAGCAGCAATGTGATAAATGAGGATAAGACAGCAGTGAGAGAAGAAAGGGCGTGGTGTGATTGCAGGATGAAGTGAATGAGAAAACAGTCTCACTTTGTATCCGCTGTGGTAAGGTCACTGCCAACCTGTTGAAAGCTGCCATGGTAAAGGCTCTTGCAAAGATGGAGCAGGAGAAAAAACAGCGGGGACAGAAAATAAGCCAGAAGCAGCCCCAGAAGGAAAAGGAGGACAAGACCTACAAGGGAAAACAGAGCCTTGATAAGCTGATGAAGCAGAATGTACAGCTGTCCAACATTGAGATCACAGATGGAAATATCAAGTCTTTTGAACGGGTAGCAAAGAAGTACAGCATTGATTTCAGTCTGAAAAAAGATGTGACTGCGGACCCGCCAAGATATTATGTGTTCTTTAAGGCAAGGGATGCCGATGTGATGACTGCCGCTTTTAAGGAATACACGGGCAAGTCTCTGAATAAGGACAAAAAACCATCTGTGAGGAAGAAGTTACAGCAGGCAATCACCAAATCGCTTGCAAAGCACAGAGAGTTGGAGAAAACAAAAGGAAAGGAGAAGGAGCCGTCATTATGAGCAGATTACAGAAGTTGCTTGGTGTAGGAAAAGGATACCTGGAGAGATTACCGCCAGTGGATGTACATAAGCTGCTTCGGGTTGTTCTGATGAATTTTCCGTATATTGTGATCTTTTATGTGGGAAATAAGCTGGCATGGTTATACCAATACTGTGTGGGTGATTCCATGATAGAAAGATTGATGGTGCTAATCTTAAATTTCCAGATGGCATTTAGCAGGATTCTCCCAAGTATGCACAAAAATGAATTACTGGTTGGGCTTACAGGAGCTGTGGCAGTGAAGCTTATGGTCTACATGAAAGGGAAAAATGCCAAAAAGTTCCGGCAGGGAGTGGAGTATGGTTCGGCAAGATGGGGGACGGCAAAAGACATTGCACCCTTTATCGACCCGGTATTTGAGAACAATATCCTGCTGACCATGACGGAACGACTGACCATGAATGGCAGACCAAAGAATCCGAAATTTGCGAGGAACAAGAACGTGATCGTGATTGGCGGATCTGGCTCAGGAAAGACACGTTTTTATGTAAAGCCCAACTTGATGCAGATGGGAAAATACATCAGTTATGTGGTCACGGACCCGAAAGGGACGATCATCATTGAGTGCGGAAAGATGCTGGTACGGCATGGATATAAAGTAAAAGTATTGAATACGATCAATTTTTCCAAGAGTATGCACTATAACCGTGCGACTTGTTCGCTGCTGAAAAGGTGGCGCACAGCGCTGTTTCAATCAGTTCTGTGAACTGATAATTCGAGAGGTGGAATGAAGGAGTAACGCCCTGAAACGCCTCCCCTGATACTCCGGCATGCAGAGGCCAAACTCTGTGTGAAGCCCGGTAAAGCCGGCAGAGAGATGCCGTAACAGGTTAAGCTGACGAAAGCTGTCCAGAGGTGGACGGTGCATCCTATATGCCGGGGGTCTATAAGATACCCATGGTGAGAATGACAGAGATGTCTGACGAAACTCCCGAATGTAAAGGTCTAAAAGTGCCACGCTCAGAAATGGGCGTGTGGGTTAAAGCCCAGGCAGTACGGTTTAGTAGAAATGGTTGTTACGAAACGCCGTGGCACGTTACAGGCGTGTCCAAGCTGTCAGGCCCAGAGGGAACACCTAAAGGTATGTATGTACAGATAGGATTATCGGAACAAGGAAAGGCAGGAAGTCTACTGGATAATCCGGCGAAGGATAATAAGCGGATGAATTCCTGCTGAAAAGCAGTGGTCGAACCGATGATATCGTCTGCGAAAAAGAGGACGGTTAGGAATGGCCACAAGTCAGGCAAAACGTCAGCAGTACACAACCACTATTCATGCAGTCGAGTAAGAAAAAGAAATTGTCGCTCGGTTTCATAGAAATGGGGTGATGTACATGGCACAAAAAGCTAAGAAGAAAAGCAAGCTACGCCATGCGGAATACTATGACATGCAGAAAACCTTTGACAGTCTGTATGCAGACAGCAAAAGCGGTGAAGTCTTTGGGCATCTGATGGATATCATCAGCGCCCCCAACAACATCAAGCTGGCATTTAGAAATATCAAAGGCAATGATGGCAGTCATACCGCAGGCACGGATGGGCGGACAATAGAATCATTGGCAGTCATGTCAGAGGATAAGTTTGTAAAGCTCATCCAGAAACAGTTCAGGAGGTATGAACCAAAAGCAGTAAAAAGAGTAGAAATACCAAAGCCAAACGGAAAGATGAGGCCTCTGGGAATACCGTGTATTATTGACCGAATAGTACAGCAATGTATTTTGCAGGTCATGGAGCCAATCTGTGAAGCAAAGTTCTATGAGCACTCTTATGGGTTCAGACCGTGTCGGAGCGCAGAAAATGCGATTTCCTATGCGTATGGACTCGCCCAAAGGAACAAGCTTCACTATGTAGTCGATGTGGATGTTAAAGGATTCTTCGATAACGTCGACCACAGAAAGCTGCTGAAACAGATCTGGACTTTAGGTATACGGGACACCAAGTTGATTCAGATCATCAAGGCCATGCTGAAAGCGCCAATCGAAATGCCTGATGGGGAAAACGTCCTCCCATCCAAGGGAACGCCGCAAGGTGGTATCCTTTCACCATTGCTGGCAAACATTGTCCTCAATGAACTGGACTGGTGGATTGCCTCTCAGTGGGATGAAATGGTGAGGCACATGAAACATCCGTGTAAAGTGACCTACTATCCCAACGGCGCAGAGAAAAAGTGCAACAGCTATACAGCCTTGAAGAAAAGCAACCTCAAGGAGATGCGGATTGTCCGTTATGCGGATGATTTCAAGATATTTTGCAGAACCAAAGAGGATGCAGAGAAAACCTATTATGCAGTCAAAGACTGGCTATGGAAACGGCTAAAACTGGAAGTGTCTGATGAAAAGTCAAAAGTGACTAATCTCAGGAAACGTGACAGTGAGTTTCTGGGTTTTCGCATAAAACTGCGGCGCAAAAGTAACTCATGGGTGATAACTTCAAATGTCTGCGATAAAGCCATACACAGAATCGGCAAGGAAATGGCTGACAGTGTCAAGGCAATACAAAGCAGTAAGACGGCTGAAGAAATAAGCCTGAATGTGGGGGACTATAATGCCAAGGTTATCGGAGTGCAGGACTATTACTGCATTGCGACAAGGGTCAACTTGAATTTCAGCGATATCGCCCGTCCAATCAATGGACAGCTTCTTCATCGTATTGACGGAATCAAGAAGCAGGGCGAGATCAAAAACAGATATCTGAGGAAACGATACGGAAAATCGAAGCAAATGCGATGGATTGGAGAAACGCCACTGGTTCCATTAGCTTACGTGCAATTCAAGATTCCAATGCGGAAAAGCCGAAAAATCAATCCGTATACGCCCGAAGGTAGAGCAGAGATACACGATAATCTCAGGATTGACGTAAATTCAATGCTCTGGCTGATGAGGCATCCGATACCGACCGAATCAGTGAGATACAACGACAACCGGGTCTCCCTCTATGCAGGGCAAGACGGTAAATGTGCAATCACCGGGAAGAAACTGGATGTTCAAACCTGTATCTGTTACAGGAAAACAAACAATTGTAAGAAGGGCAATGACAGCTACCAGAACCTGTTGCTTCTTTCTTTGCAGGGATTGGCAATAGTCAGCTCGGAAGACATGATGTCTGTAGCGGCGTTGGTGAAGGAATACTCTCTGAATGCCAAAGTTATTACCAAAGTGAACAAACTGCGTGCTACCGCAGGACTGCCGCTACTGGCGGCAAAGTAGCAAACTTAGCCAATGTGAAAGAGTGATTGTGTATCACTGCTGAAACTATGCTTGATGGAACGCCGGATGCGGTGAAAGTCGCATGTCCGGTGTGAAGTGGGGGAAAACCCGGAGATAATTTCAAAGGGTTACCTATCACTATCCTTCCACTATATCCATTCAGAAAAGGATATTTTGAAACTGGTAAATACGATCATGGTGAACACGAAAGGAGAAGGCGAGAAGTCCAGTGAGGATTTCTGGACGAAAGCAGAGAGACTTCTTTACTGTGCCCTGATTGGCTATATCTGGTATGAAGCACCGGAAGAAGAACAGAACTTTGCGACCCTGCTTGAGTTTATCAACGCTTCGGAAACAAGGGAAGATGATGAGACATTTAAAAATGCAGTAGATATGCTGTTTGAGGAACTGGAAAAGGAAGAACCGGAGCATTTTGCAGTGCGTCAGTATAAAAAATATAAGCTGGCGGCAGGTGTTGTATGCTCTAAAAGACTTCTTAATCAAGCGGTTGGGAAGTCTCTTAGAACACACAACCTAAAACCGAAGAAAGGAGCGCAAGTTATGAGAAAAAACGAGAAAATCACTGCTCTGTATGAACGATTGAGCCGTGATGACTTTGGCAAAGATGATGACCAGCAGCGTGAGAGCAATTCCATTTCCAATCAAAAGGCTATGTTGGAGGAGTTCGCCGCACGGCAGGGGTTTACGAACATTGTCCATTTCACGGACGATGGCATTAGTGGTACTTGCTTTGACCGTCCCGGATTTTTGGCAATGATGAAAGAAGTGGAAGCCGGGAATGTGGAGTACCTGTGTATCAAGGACATGAGCCGCATGGGTCGTGACTATCTGAAAGTCGGTCAGATTATGGAAATCCTGCGTCAGCGTGGCGTGCGCCTTATCGCCATCAATGACGGCGTGGACAGCGCCAGAGGGGACGATGATTTTACCCCTTTCCGCAACATTATGAACGAATACTACGCCAGAGACACCAGCCGTAAAATCCGTTCCACTTTTCAATCCAAAGGCAAGTCCGGCAAGCACCTCACAGGCACGGTTATTTACGGCTATCTCTGGAACGAAGCCAGAGACCAATGGTTGGTTGACCCCGAAGCCGCCGAAGTGGTAAAGCGTATCTTTTCCATGACGATTGACGGCTACGGTCCGTATCAGATCGCCAGCAAGCTGAAAGAAGAAAAAATCCTCATTCCGTCCGCTTACCTTGCCCGGCACGGCGAGGGTGTGAATAAAAACAAGACTTTCAAAGATGTGTACGGCTGGGGTTCTTCCACCATCTGCAACATTCTTGAAAAGCGTGAATATCTGGGACACACCATCAACTTCAAGACCCGAAAGCACTTCAAGGACAAGAAAAGCCATTATGTCCCGGAGGACGAATGGACGATTTTCGAGAATACCCATGAAGCTATCATTGACCAGCAGACCTTTGACCTTGTGCAGAAAATCCGTGGGAATGTCAGACGCTACCCGGACGGCTGGGGCGAAGCAGCTCCCCTCACAGGCTTGCTTTATTGTGCCGATTGCGGCGGCAAGATGTATGTCCACCGCACCAACAACGGCAAGCGCATTTCTCAATACACCTGCTCACAGTACACCAAAGTTCCTTGCGGAACGCTCTGCAAGACCCAGCACCGTATCAATGAAGATGTGGTACTGTCCCTTGTCTCGGAAATGCTCAAAGCCATTGCCGAGTATGCGAAGCATGACCGAGCCGAGTTTGTCCGTGTGGTGCAGGAAGCGCAGTCCAGCCAGCAGACCACAGAGGTCAGGAAACAGCGGACACGCCTTGCCACAGCAAAGCAGAGAGTTTCCGAGCTGGAAGTCCTGCTCTGCAAAATCTATGAGGACAACATTTTAGGAAAGCTGTCCGACAGCAGATACGCCACTCTGGACGCTCAATACGCAAAGGAGCAAGCCGAGCTTACCGCTGAAATCTCTGCTCTGGAAAAGGCTGTCAAGAGCTATGAAACGCACGAAAAGGACGCTGACCGTTTTATCGCTCTGATTGATAAATATGAGAACTTCGACAAGCTGACCATTGCCATGCTCAACGAGTTTATCGAGAAAATCCTTGTGCATGAGCGTGACCGCAAAGGCAGTATACAGACCACACAGGAGGTCGAGATTTACTTCAATTTTGTTGGGCGATTCGTTCCCCCGGCGTTTGGAGAAGTGGAGCTGACCCCGGAAGAATTAGAGGAAATCCGCAAGCGTGAGGAACGCAAGGACAGGCTTCATCAGAACTACTTGAAGCGGAAAGCCAGCGGAGCGCAGAAGCGATACGAGGACAAAATCAAGGGGAGAAAAAAGGCAGAAATCGAAGCCAAGAAAGCCGCCATTCGTGCGGAGGACATTGCAAAGGGAGTGTTCGTCCCTGTCAGCAGTTTACCGCAGAGAGAGCCGATGAAAGGAGTGCAATCAGCATGAATATCACTTACACACAGAACGGAGATTATCTTATCCCGAACATCGTTATCCGCAAGACAAAGCCCCTCGGACACCACGGCAGACTTCGCAAAGCATATTTGGAAATGCGCCGCCCGATACTGTTCAATGAGCTGGTGCTATCCGACAAGCTCTTTGAGCATTGCGCCGAGATTGACGAAGCGGCACGAAACCGCATGGAGCTGATCGTGCGGTCACTGGCAAAGCAGTACGGCGTGACCGAACAGCTGAAAGCCGAAAACCAAATGGAATGGGTGCGGCAGATGAACGCTTGCAAGGCACAGGCAGATGAGATTGTGAAAGCGGAATTGATTTATGATTGAGTGAGAAAGTCCGGGCAGAAAACCGTCCGGACTTTTCTCATACAGTCCAAAGTTGCGGTAGAATTGTTCACAAGTTTTATGGTATAATTTGAATACGAAATTGAGAAACAAATCGGAATTTGTGGAGAGATTTCCTGAACTTTCCTTATTTTACAGGCTTTTCAGCCCATTAAATAGTGAAATGATATGTATTTTCCCTTATTTTTGCCCTTATGCGGAATCCGCAAGGGAAATAAGGGAAATTTTTAGTTAAGCATTGCTCGCTACTTTATCAAGAAGTCTTGCGGAATCCCGTTTTGCTTTTCTTGTTGAGTGAGCGTAAATATTCATTGTGGTACTGACATCAGAGTGTCCTAACAGTTCCTGTACATCTTTCGGTGCAGCTCCATTGGAAAGCAGATTGCTGGTATAAGTGTGACGCAACTGGTGAAAATGGAAATCTTCAAATCCTTCCAGCTTCTTTGCCACTGATCTGCATACAATGCTGAGTGTACTCGGCAGTTCCAAAGAGCCATCTGGTCGCAGGCAGACAAAGGAGATTTCTTTGTAATCTGTCGGGACTTCCTGTGTTCCGTCAAGATGATAGTATTCATAATATACCCTGTTTTTCACATGCACTTCTTTGTAGTAATTGCGGTGATATAATTCGCCATACTGCATCCGGTTTTTGAGCTGTTCTTTTCTGGCAGCTTTCAGTATTTCAGTCAGCGTATCTCCAAAATCAACAATCCTTACTTTTTTCCGTTTCGTTGGTCCGATAATATTTTTGTGTTTCATGCCGTCGTAGCGGATACTGCGTTTTATGGTCAGGCATTGTTCCTCAAGGTTAATGTCCTGCCATGTAAGACCACAGGTTTCCCCGATACGGAGCCCGGCATAATACGCAATTTGAATCGGAAGAATAGCAGGTGGATTTTTCTTTTCCAGATATTGGATAAGCCGTTCATAATCCTCATGTGAAATCGGCTGTGTACCTTCTTCCACTTCATCATCGGAAAAGAGGTCAACTTCCTCTGCCTGCTTTTTCAGCTTAATATACTGCATCGGATTGAAACTGATTAACTGTTTTGGAAATACTGCAAAACGGAATGACTGCTGTAACACTGCGGAAAAAGAATGGATATAATCTTTGCTGTATCCCTTTTTTACTTTCCCGTCTGGAAACTCACCACCGAATGTAAGCAGATCAAGAAATGCCTGTAAATGTTCGGCAGTAACTGTTTTCAGTTTGCGGTCTGCAATCGGGTGTTTTTTGATACATCGGATTGCACCAAGATAATTTTCCACTGTACCGTTGCTGAGTGTCCCAGTTTTCAGTTCTTCTTCTGCCCACATATCCAGAAGTTCCCCTACGGTAAGATTATCTGCCTTTGCAACAAACTTCTTATCTTCGTAGTCTTCCAGTGCCTTGCGGAGAAGCTTTTCCGTCTCACTTTTACTTTCGGTTCCGGCGTATTCTTTCTGAACCATTTTACCGCTTGCATCTTCTACATAGAAACGATAGTACCATTTTTTTCCTTTTTTTCTAACAGATCCTTTTGCCATAATCGTATGTCTCCTTTCGATATCAGACAATCGGAACTGCTGAAATGCTTCTTGCGTGTAGGCATCTTATGGACAAGTCCATAAGCCAATTCGCCGCTCGTCAAATCTGTAAACAGCTTGACTCGCTTGCGCTCATTGTATCATAACTCCGATTATCTTACTATACCGATTCAGAATCGTCATACATAACTTCGGATAAAAGATTTGCAAGCCTTTGTTCTGCCGCTTCCGGTTTCTTTGAATAGAGCCTTACAACATCTGCCATATCATTAAATGCGTTGACAGTATGTGTGATCTCCCTGAGAAACATAATCTCATTATATTCATCTTTCGATTCAAATCCCATTACTTTGGCAATGTCCGCATCTTTGGTACTGCCTTTGTAATTTTTACAGGCGAACTGAAACGAATCCAGAAACAGTTCATATTGCTTTAACATTAACAGCAGTAAGTCTTTAGAAAAAGCGTCTTCTGTTTTATTGAGGTCAAGAGGAAACTGTTTGAGAATGTCGCCCATCGCATCACGAATCTGCAATTCTTTCTTATCCGTAATATCAGTTTCATATTCATCGGTTTCCCCTTTGAGCCATTCAATCGATACATGAAGTGCTTCCGAAAGACCTTCCAGTACCATCTTTTTGGTATTGTCAATCGAACCATTCTCATAACGCAGGATTGTGGAAGCGGTAACTCCCATCTTCTCTGCGACATAAGGCTGTGTCAGATTTAATTCCAGACGGCGCTGTTTTGCCCTGCTGCCAATCAGCTTGCGTAGTTCTTTATCTTTCATGCTGATGTGCCTCCTTTTTCGGTATGTCATTACTATACCACGCAACAAAATATATTGCAATATGCAATTTTAAGAAAAGCAGAAAAATTTCATAATGCTTGACAAAGCAATATAAACACGCTATACTGACAGCACAAATGAAATTGCATAATGCAATTCGAAAGGAGGTGGTCATATGACGCAAAGAAAGATTGCCTTATCTATTGAGGAAGCTGCTGATTATACGGGAATTGGCAGGAACACCCTGCGAAAGTTGGTAGAGTGGAAGAAACTTCCGGTATTGAAGGTTGGGAGAAAAGTCCTGATCAAAACGGATATGCTGGAACTTTTTATGGAAGCCAACGAGGGCAGGGACTTGAGGGATAAGGGAAATGTGAAAGCAGTCACAAGAAACGGTTCAACTTAAAAAAGCGGTTCCCGAAGAAACCGCCAAAGGTTCTATCAGACCGGAGTCATGATATACCTACACGCAAGCAGATTATACCATGTACTTCGTCTGACAGACAACAGGAAACTTATGTTTGGAAAAAAAGAAAGGACGATGATATTTATGGCAAGATCAACAAAGAGTTATGAGGAGCGTATGCTCCAGTTGGAAAAGAAAGAACAGGAAAGCCTTGAGAAAGCAAAACAGTATGCAGCACAGAAACGGGAACTGAAGAAACGTCAGAAAGATGTGGAAACCAAAAAACGGACACACAGGCTCTGCCAGATTGGCGGTGCAGTGGAATCGGTACTGGGTTCTGCGATTGAGGAAGATGATATCCCAAAGCTGATCGGCTTCTTAAAAAGGCAGGAAGCAAATGGGAAATTCTTCTCAAAGGCAATGCAGAAAGAGCCAGTTGCAAATACGGAGGAAGTGTAATGCCGGAGGGAGTGGAGTTTCCATTCCCTTCATTGCTTTTTTATGAAGGGCGCACTTATGGACAACCAGAGGTCGTCCGTATAAGTTTGCCACAGGTGGCAACCGGTCTGCGCTTACGCTTGCCGGGCTCGTTCCGTCGGCGGGGCTTTCAGCCAGACCTGCTCATGCCGCAGGAGGCACTCTTCGCCAGAGGGGCACATTCCATGCAGGCTGTTATGCACAGGGCACTCTTACGCAGAGGGTGCTCCGGCAGATACCATTTTCTTTTAGGAAAAACGTTACCTGCCGGAAATCAAAGCCGGATACGGCAGAATGGGGGAAACGGAGCATGGCGATTTTTCATTATACAGTAAAGATTGTTGGACGCAGCAAAGGAAAATCCATCATATCGGCGTCTGCTTATCTCAATGGCGATGTGATGAAAAATGAAGAAACAGGCAGGATCAGCTACTATACTTCAAAAAAAGAAGTCGTTTATACCAGCCTGCTGATGTGTGAAAATGCACCACAGGAATGGCAGAATGTACCTGCTGAAAATATCAGACGGTTCCAGAAATCTGTCCGATATAAAAGGGCAGATAACCAAAATGCTGCACTGGAAAAATTCAAACTTACTTTTCAGAAGCAGCGTTTATGGAATGAAGTCTTGAGGATAGAAAAAAGTTCAGATGCACAACTCGGCAGGTCATTTGAGTTCTCACTTCCGAAAGAATGGAGCCGACAGGAACAGATTGATTATACAACTGAATATATTCAAAAGACCTTTGTAGATAAGGGAATGTGTGCGGATTGGAGTATCCACGATAAAGGAGATGGTAATCCCCATGTGCATTTATTGGTGACGTTGCGACCATTCAATTCAGACCACTCATGGGGTAACAAAGAAATCAAGGATTGGGAGTTTGTCAGAGATGAAAATGGAAATATTGTGGTGGATGAATCCCATCCGGACTGGTGGCAGGATAAAAAGAACCCTGACCGTCATGGAATCCGAATCCCCGTACTTGATGAAAATGGAGTCCAGAAAGTCGGGACAAGGAACCGCAAACAGTGGAAACGTGTATTAACCGATGCTACCGGGTGGAACAATCCGAAAAATTGTGAGCTATGGCGGAGCGAATGGGCAAACGTCTGTAATGCACATTTGAAAACGGAAAATCACATTGACCATCGTTCTTATGCAAGGCAGGGAAAATTAGAGATACCGACGATCCATGAGGGCGCAGATGCCAGAAAAATTGACGAGAAATTTCAAAACGGACAGACATCCTCTACTTCATGGAAAGTAGAGGAAAACCAGATCATAAAAAGACAAAATGCACTGCTGGATAAAATACAGATTTCTTTTGGAAAAGTATCCAGTGCATTAACACAATGGAAGGAGCGATTGCGTGACATTAGAAGAAAGCCGGGAAGTCATTCCCATGATGGAGACAATGATAAACCAGATCGAGGAACAGCAGAATCTTATGGCAGAGATGGTACAGGAATTGCAGGAACGGGACAGGCAGCTCCTGTCTTTTCAGGAGCAGAACCAGAGTTTAAAAAGCTTAAACAGCGAATTATCCAGGCTGCTAAATCTTTTGCCAGATACAGAAGAACTGCTCTCACAGATCGAGCAACAGAAAACCAGAATCGAACAGTTGGAAAACGAGAATCAGCAATGGCAGGAATTAACGCAGAAGCTGAACAACGAGAACAGCTTATTGCAGAAACAGAACAGCGAATTGCTGACCTTAAACAGCAGATAGAGAAAGCGAGGGAGATCGATGAGCGAATGCAGAAACTTAGAGAACGTCGGGCAGGTGGAAGAACTTCTGCTGATGACCGAACAGATGCAGGACGAACTGGATCAGAAAGACCAGACAATCCAGGAACTAAACAGGCAGCTAAGCGAATCGCTGACCTTGAACGAGAAATTGAACAGCGAAAACAGAGCCGAGAATATCGAAGCATTGCGGACAAGATTAAGGCAAACAGAGGAACGATTGACCAGCGAGACAGACAGCAGGAAAAGAGCCGACGCAGAAGCCGTGGCATGGAAATTTAAGTATGAAAAAGCAGAGCAGGAAAAACTTTATGCACAGACACACCAAAAGACGGTAGAGGTAGCTGTTGAGAAAAAAGTGCCTTATGAGAAATGTGAAAAATGTGACCGTACTGCTTACCGGAAAGCAAAAGAAAAATGCGATAGCCGTAAAAGCCAGTTAGAAAAGAAATATAAAAATATGACGATTGGTTATGAAAGTATCTTGTTTCTACTGGCATGGTACAGCATAACAACAACACTGTTTACTGCGATTCTTTCGCCGGTTTTCCTTAACGACTGTGTCGTCTTTTTCGGTGCGTTAGGAAAAGGAATGGGAAGTTTATTTCGGGAGTTTGTGACAGGTGCAGACTCTTTCGGACAGTTAAGCAGTGGAATACCTAACAGTATTCTTTCCGGGATTGTGTACTGGCTGATTGCCGGTACTGTCATGGCAATTTTATTCGTAATAACCGGGTGGCTGATAATCGGGATTGGTTATCAGGTAGGAAAAATCTACCGGAAATATTGTTGGGATATCATCAGTATCGTGGTAGCGATAACGAGTACAGCTGTTGTAATTTACTTTGGAGAATGGATTAAAAACGCTAATCCGATAAATCTTATTGTATTGCTATTACTGTCGCATATTATTTATATTGGAATCAGATGTTATGTGAAAGACTGGATGGAAGAACGAGGATATTATTAAAAGAGGACAGGGAAATTTCATAATCTTCCTGTCCTTAGTAAGGGACTATTGATTGTTTATATAAAGAAAAAGTATATAAATAAATCTTGACAATTAGTACGAACTCGGACTATAATACAAAAGTCCGGATTCGTACTAATTTAAGGAGGAAAAAGATGAGAAAAGATAATAATATGATAATACAGTTGCAACGATATTATGCTTTATGGAAAGAATGTACAGCAATGTATGAGGAATGGTCAAAGGATCAGGGACTGTCTTCAAATGGAGTTTTTGTTTTGCATTCATTTTATGAAAGTAATGGAAGATGCACGCAGAAAATGATAAGTGAAAAATGGAATATACCTAAGCAAACGGTAAATACGATACTAAAAGATTTTCAGAAAAAAGGATACATCAATATGGTATCTGATGATTCAGACAAGAGAAATAAGCTGATATGCCTCACAGAATCAGGAATGGAATATACGAAAGATATCATAGAAAAACTGCACTCAAAAGAAATATATGTAATCGAAAAAATGGGATTAGAGAATATAGAAAGTCTTAATGATAATACAGAGCTGTTTATCAGACTTTTCAAGGAAGGAGATTGTAAGAAAAATGAATCATAAATCATTATTTTTTAAATATGTTATTCCATCTATTATAGCATTTGCATTATCAGGAATATATGCGATAGTGGATGGATATTTTGTAGGCAATACCATAGGAGATGCTGGACTTTCGGCTATTAATATTGTATATCCGATTGAGGCTTTGATTCAGGCTCTTGGAACAGGAATTGGTATGGGAGGAGCTGTTTATTACTCAATTAATGCAGCAGAAAAGAAAGGAAAACGGGCAGAAGAATTTATTGCTACAAGCTGGTGGCTTCTTGTAATAGTAAGTGTTATCAGTACCATAATTATTTACTCCTTTTCGTCTAAAATTTTAGGATTGCTTGGAGCAGATGGAATTATATTAACAAATGCGACAGATTATATCAAAATTATAGCACTTGGAGCAATATTGCAGATTCTTGGAACTGGAATGATGCCATTCATTAGAAATTATGGAAACTCTTTCTGGTCAATGTTTGCGATGGTTGGTGGATTCATAACCAATATTGTTCTGGATTTTATCTTTGTATGGATATATGAAATGGGCATGAAAGGTGCAGCCACAGCTACAATAGCCGGACAGGGTGTGACTGCAGCAATTGCAATCATATACGCATTATATAATAAAAAGTTTTATGTGTATGTATCCTTAAAAAATGTAAAAGAAATGTGTGGCGCTATATTCAGAGTAGGTCTTGCACCATTTGGGCTAGCATTGACTCCTAATATTTCATTGGTGTTTATAAACCGATTCTCCGCTTCTTATGGGGGAGAAAAAGCTATTGCAACTTATGCATGTGTATCCTATATTATCTGTATCATATATCTCATATTGCAGGGCGTAGGTGATGGAAGTCAACCTTTAATGAGCCGTTTTTATGGTGAGAAGGATCAAGAAAGCCTGAGAGGAGTTCAGAGAATGGCATACATTTTTGCAATAATTCTTGCTGTTTGTGGTGGAATTATCATGTATGTAAACAGAGCAAATATTGGAGGGGTTTTCGGAGCTTCTTATGAAGTAAGTATTGAGATTTCTAAAATTGTACCTATATTTTTAGTGTCATTACCATTTGTTGCGATTACCAGAATAGCGACAGCTGGATTTTATGCTACTGAAAAAAGTGGATTGTCATACATTCTTACATTCATTGAACCAGTATTGATGCTGATATTTATGCTTGTTTTACCACCTTTATTTGGTGGACAGATTATGATATGGTGGAGTACGGTATTGGCACGTGTTTTTTCAGCGATTCTGGCATTCATACTAATAAAATATTGCGAAAAGGGAGATTTGCAATATGGAATACAGAAAATTTAACAATCAGATAGTAGCAAGAATAATCTAGGTTTATCTATTGTATTTTTAAGGACAGCCTCATAGCAATAGGGCTGTCCTTTTAAAATTATGAAGCTAATTTTTAATAAATTCTAGTAGATTTTGATTGGAATAATCATAACTCTAATGAATCTTCAGCATCTACCCACATCTGTAAATTCCCATCAAGATATAACCTTGCATATTCTAATGGCTCATCGATTGCAAGCGATGTCAAAGCACAATCAGATCCAGGTGTGGTTCTTAAATTTTTTTCTGCTTCCCAACAATCAATACGGAGTATATAGCCCGTATTAGTATATACATCAATGCTGTTGCACTGTGGATTGTATTCTGCAAATATTGTTCTCATCGTATCCCATCTCCTTATCATTTAATCAATCAGTAGTAGCAAAAATTAAGAAGCATTTCAATCAGTTCACCATGTCACTTTTATTTTGTGTTATACTGTCTTATAGATTTTTCTTGCCCTTGTATTTGCCCTTATCAGAGTGCATAAACACTGATGGGACGATATAACACAAGGGAAATAATAAGGGAAAGCTCACCTGCGACAAATCCAGTGTTTTCAAGGGGTTGCGAAGAATTTAATAATAAAATATAACAGTTATTAAATTTCTTAAAACAGGTGAAATCTCAATCGGAATTTGAGGAGATAGAATAGTGAGAACATATGTGAATAAAGACGAACTTAAAAACGAGATAAATAAAAGCTTTGCAAAGTATATATCAGAATTTAATGATATTCCAGAATCCTTAAAAGATGAGAGAATTGATGAGGTTGATCGAACTCCTGCAGAAAATCTTGCTTATCAGGTTGGATGGACAGCGCTCATTCTTAAATGGGAAGCAGACGAAAGAAAGGGTATTCAGGTCAAAACTCCCTCTGATAACTTTAAGTGGAATCAGCTTGGTGAATTATATCAGTGGTTCACAGATACATATGCGCACCTGTCACTGCAAGAGTTGAAAGATATGTTGAATGAGAATATCAATTCTATTTATGCAATGATTGATTCGCTAAGTGAGGAAGAATTATTCAAACCACATATGAGAAAATGGGCTGACGAGGCAACTAAAACAGCTGTCTGGGAAGTATACAAATTCATACATGTTAACACAGTTGCTCCATTCGGAACCTTTAGAACTAAGATTAGAAAATGGAAAAAGATAGCACTATAACTTCAAGTTTGTCGAGAAGTTAAGCCGGAGCAAATCCCTTTAGGAACTAAAGGGCGCACTTCTATACTCTCTGTCGAGAGTAGTGCGTCCTGCGGAGCTTCATTCTCCGTCAGCAGAAGAAAACTGCATGACCGAGAATGTTGCGTCACTTCGTTCCGTCAAGGTGGCTACACCCCCTTGCGCCGCTAAAGCGGCTATCCCCTGTGGACTTGCCGTCCGCAAACGGTTTTGACAAACCGTTCGCCGCCAGCAAGTTTGAAAATCAAGAATCTTAATTTGATAAAGGAGTGTGATTCTATGAAAAAGAAATTACCCATAATCCTCTTGGGTGTTATTTTGGCTTGTGTGTTGGTTTTCGGTTTCCTTTATGCAAACAATGACATTGGTAAAACCGCAAACAGTTTAGAAGCAGACATTCGCCAATCTCAAAAAATTTTGGATGATTGGATTGTTGATGGAAGCATTTCCGACACAATGGCTGCATTTATTTCTTACCCACAGGACAAGACAGACCACACTTTTTCTGTCTATGTAAATCGCCCTGGCTTGTCTTTTGGATATTTCTTCCGTGGTGGTGGAGATATAGTTGAGGTTGATGATTACATTGCAGAGTTTGTTGTTGAGGGAAATAACGAAAGGGCATTTATCTCAATGAATACCCAAAATATTGTTCGACTTGAAGTAGATGATGGCAACGGCATTCAGGTGATTGATATTGATAGTGGCAAGCCTTTCGCCATTGTCCTGCCCCTCAATGTAGGAAACATCTGTTTCTATGATACGAATGGAAATGTTGTGGAATATCTTCGCCAACAACTTTGACCAACTTCAATTTACCGAACTGAACACAACAACTGAATACCGAAAAACTGACCGTTGACTGGTCGCACTATGCGAAAAGTTGACGGTCTTTTTTTATCCCCAAAATCAAAAAAGGAGGTCAATCCCAATGGCAAAACCGAAAACCCTTGAACAGCTCCGAGCCGAAAAGGAACGAGCCGAGACGCAGCTTGCACAGGAACAGCACAAACTTGAGCGTCTGGAGAACCGAAAGAAGTATCTTGAGAAAGGCGAACGCACCAAGCGCACCCACCGCCTTTGCAATCTGGGCGGCACGGTTGAGAGCCTTGCCCCGGAGATCAAAGATCTCACACGCACCGAAATGACAGAGCTGATGGAACACATCTTTTCTCTGTCCGAAGTCCAGCGAGCCGTCCGTCACATGGCGATTACCCACATCAGCCAAGCAAACAGAGAAAAGGAGTTGAAAGCCGATGGCACTATTTCATCTGAGCGTCACGCAGACTAAGCGAAGCGCAGGACAGTCCGCTATCGCTTCTGCTGCCTACCGAGCCGGGGAGCGATTGTATAGCGAGTATTACGGCGAATACAGCGACTACACCCGCAAGGGCGGCGTGATCTGCTCTGACATTCTCCTGCCGTCCCATGCACCGCCCGAATACGCAGACCGCCAGACCCTATGGAACGCCGTGGAAAAAGCCGAGCGTGGAAAGAACGCCCAGCTTGCATACAGCTTTGACATTGCCTTGCAGAATGAATTTTCCCTTGAGGAAAACATCGCTCTTGCAAGGCAATTTTTGTTGGAGAACTTTGTGAGCCGTGGCATGGTGGTTGACTTCGCCGTACACCAGCCAGACCGGGAGGACGGCGGCATACCAAACCCGCATTTTCATGTGCTTTGCCCCATCCGCCCCATCGAGCAGAACGGCAAATGGGGACTAAAGCAACGCCGGGTGTATGAGCTGGACGAGGACGGCAACCGTATCCGAGACGCAGACGGAAAGTTTGTGTTCAACGCCGTTCCCACTACCGACTGGGGCAGTCCAGAAACGCTGGAACATTGGCGGCAGACATGGGCGGAACTATGCAACGCCAAGTTTGCGGAGAAAGGGCTTGATGTTCGTATCGACCACCGAAGCTATGAGCGTCAGGGCGTGGAGCTTCTTCCCACCGTCCATGAGGGCGCAACCGTCCGGGCAATGGAGAAGAAAGGCATACGCACCGAGAAAGGCGAGTTCAACCGCTGGATCAGAGCAACCAATGCCGTTATCCGGGACATCAAGAAGAAAATCGCTCTCCTGTTTGATTGGATTGCCGAAGCGAAAGCGGAGCTTGCCAAGCCGCAGGCACCCAACCTTGTTTCTCTGCTGAACGCCTACTACACCCAGCGCAAAGCCGGGGCTTATTCCCAGAAAGGCAAAATCAGCAACCTAAAGGAGATGAACGAGACTTTCAATTATCTCCGGGCAAACGGCATTTACAACCTTGAAGATTTGGAAAGCCGTGTCAATGAACACAGCTCCACCACAGAGAGCTTGAAGAAAACGCTGGACGGGCAGACCGCACGAATGAAAGAAATCAAGCAGCTCTATGACAGCTCCGCTGCTTTCCAGAACTTGAAGCCTGTCTATGACGGCTTGCAGAAAATCAAGTTTGAGAAGCCCAGAGCCAAGTACAAGGCAGAGCATGAAGCGGAACTGATACAGTTCTACGCCGCCAGACGAAAGCTGACCGGGGAGTTCCCGGACGGCAAGGTGGATATGAAAAAGCTGTCCGACGAGTATGACGAGCTGGAACAGGCGCACGAAACCACCTATGGCGAGTTTAAGGCTGTCAGAGACGATTTACACCGCCTTTGGAAGGTCAAGTCATGCGTAGATACTGCCGCCCGATTTAACGAGCGTACAGAGGAACAAAAGCTCCAAAATCGACCCCAAACACGACAGAAAAAGGAGGAACTATCCCGATGAATTACACCCAAGCACAGATTGACCGGGCAAACGCCGTCAGTCTGGAAGATTTTCTCCGCACACAGGGAGAGACACTTATCAAAAGCGGACGGGAATACCGTTGGAAAGAACATGACAGCCTGACCGTCCGGGGAAACAAGTGGTTTCGCCACAGCCAGAGCAAGGGCGGCTATCCCATTGATTTCGTCATGGAGTTTTACGGCAAGTCCTTTCCCGAAGCTGTTCAGATGTTGACAGGCGAAAACGGCGAGGGACAGACCGAAGCCACCACAGCACCGCCCACAGCGTTCCACTTGCCCTTGCACAACCGAACAGCCGACAGAGCAATTCAATATCTTTGCGAAAGCCGAGGTCTCAACAAAACGCTTGTTGAGACTTTTCTTCTTTCCGGGGATATTTACGAGGACGCAAAGCGGCACAATGTTGTGTTTGTCGGCAGAGACCGAAGCGGTACGCCGAGATACGCCCATGTGCGAGGAACGGCAGACCCATTCAGACAGGACATTGCCGGGTCTGACAAGTCCTATCCGTTCCGCTATGAGGGAAACGGCAATCAGCTCTTTGTCTTTGAAGCACCGATAGACCTTTTGTCCTTTATCTGCCTTTACCCGCAGGACTGGAAAAATCGAAGCTATCTTGCCCTGGGCGGCGTTTCGGGCAAAGCCCTTGACCGTTTCCTTTCTGAACGCAAGGACACCCGAAAAGTGTTCCTCTGCCTTGACAGCGACACCGCAGGAAGCGATGCCTGTACCCGACTGGCACAGTCCATTCCCGGCGAGATCGCCGTCATTCGCCTTGTCCCGGCAAGGAAAGACTGGAACGTTGTTCTCCGTCAGCAAGGGGACATTCCCAGCCGCAAATTCATAGCCGAGACAATCACGCTGCGAGAGCTGCCCACCGCCCAGCCTGTCCCCATGCTCCGCATGGCAGATGTGGAGCTTACGAGCGTGGATTGGTTATGGTTTCCGTATATTCCCTTTGGAAAGCTGACCATCATACAGGGCAACCCCGGCGAGGGCAAGACCTACTTTGCCATGCGTCTTGCGGCGGCTTGCACCAACCGAAAGCCTTTGCCCGGTATGGAGACAATTGAGCCTTTCAATATCATCTACCAGACCGCAGAGGACGGTCTGGGCGATACCGTCAAGCCCCGGCTGATGGAAGCGGAAGCAGACCTTGAAAGAGTGCTTGTCATTGACGATAGGGACACACCGCTGACCCTTGCCGATGAGCGCATAGCAAGGGCAATCCGTGAGAACAACGCAAGGCTTGTTATCATTGACCCGGTACAGGCGTTTCTGGGCGCAGATGTGGACATGAACAGAGCAAACGAGGTGCGCCCGATATTCCGCAGTTTGGGAGACATTGCACAGGCTACCGGGTGCGCTATCGTGCTGATCGGACACCTGAACAAAGCCGCAGGAACGCAAAGCACCTATCGGGGATTAGGGTCTATCGACATCACGGCGGCAGTCCGCAGTCTGCTCTTTATTGGCAAGCTGAAGGACAGTCCGACAACGAGGGTGCTTATCCATGAGAAAAGCTCCCTTGCGCCGCCCGGACAGTCCCTTGCCTTTTCTCTGGGAGATGAGAAAGGTTTTGAGTGGATAGGGGCTTATGACATTACCGCTGACGAGCTTCTTGCCGGGACAGACACCGCCAAGACCGAGAGCAAGACCGCACAGGCGCAAATGCTCATTCTGGAACTGCTTGCGGACGGAAAGCGTATGCCGAGCGCAGAGTTGGAAAAGGCAGTCAATGAGCATGGGATTTCTTCACGCACCATGAGAACGGCAAAGAGCCGTATCGGGGACAGACTTGTGACCGAGAAAGACAGCACAGCATGGGTCTGCTATCTCCGAAACTGACAACAGGAACACGGCAAGCGTGGCAAAGACGGCAAGGTTTTTATAGATACCTTAATGTTGCCGCCTTGCCTTGTTCCATCATACCGACACCGCCCGATGATGAACAGTCACCGGGCATTTTTCATTTACAGGAGGATTTTGAATGAACAATACCGCAACTAACACCGCCACTTGCCCGACTGTCAGAAAGCAGATCGGCAAGACAACCTATATCGTCCGTGTCCATTTCAGCCAGACCGCAAAAGAGACGATGGAGGACAAAATCAAGCGTCTGCTCCGTGAGGAAGTCCGCAAAATGTGACTTCTTTGTGAATTTGATGAAAAAGTCCTTGACTTTTCGTCTCTGGAAAGACAGCAAAGAGTATTTTGATTTCCTGTGGTGCAAGGCTTGCACCGTTTGACATTGCAGAGCTTCGTGAGATCATGAGCTATGATGAGATGGAACTGGATATGGTAGGTGACCAGAGGACAGCACTGTTTATTATCATTTCTGATACGGATGATACCTTTAACTTTGTTGTGGCGATGATGTACAGCCAGTTATTCAACCTGTTATGTGACAGGGCAGACGATGTACACCATGGCAGATTGCCATATCACGTCAGAATCTTAGCTGACGAGTTCGCAAATATCGGCCAGATTCCAAAGTTTGACAAGCTGATCGCCACCATTCGTAGCCGTGAAATCTCTGCATCCATTATCCTCCAGTCGCAGTCCCAGTTAAAGACAATCTACAAAGATGCAGCTGAGACAATCCTAGGAAACTGCGACACGATGTTATTCCTTGGCGGTAAGGAAAGTTCGACTCTAAAGGAGATTTCCGAGACGCTGGGAAAAGAAACGATTGATTTATATAACACTTCGGACACCCGTGGACAGAGCCGTTCTTACGGGATGAACTATCAGAAAACAGGAAAGGAATTGATGAGCCGGGACGAACTTGCGGTCATGGATGGCAGCAAATGTATCTTGCAGCTTCGAGGTGTAAGACCATTTTTCAGTGACAAGTTCGATATTACCAAACACAAACGGTATAAGGAGCTGTCAGACTACGATAAGAAAAATGAGTTTGATGTGGAAGCGTATATGCGGCATCGGATGGAAGTGAAACTGACGAGGACACAGGAATTTGACCTGTATGAGTTTTCGGAAGAGAGTCTGGCAGAAGAATTAAATACAGAAAACAAGGAAGCAGAGCATGTGAAAGATTCGGACACATAGCTCTTTTTCTTTGCCCTTTTGGGAGGTGATGGATTTGAGAGATCATGAAAGGCCGCCCGTAAGGGCAGAGCCGGAAAAGACTTCTTAAAGATAGAAACCAGAGAAATACAGAGATTTGAAAGGAGACAACGAATATGGCGTTTTTTAATCAGGCAATCAATATTTTACAGACACTTGTGGTGGCAATCGGAGCCGGACTTGCAGTATGGGGTGTTATTAACCTGTTGGAAGGATATGGAAACGATAACCCAGGTGCAAAGTCCCAGGGAATCAAGCAGTTCATGGCTAATTAAAGGGAACAAAAAGAAAGGAAAAGCACAATCCAGACGGTATCAGCGGCAGTCCACAAGAATAAATTGTGATTTCACAAGATTGGTGCTATAATAAGAGAAAAGTTCCTGCCGGGGCAGCCGCCCCGGTGGTATGGATAGGAAGGCGGGAAAGCAATATGCACATCAGCTATAAACCACTCTGGCATACACTGTTAGAGCGTGATATGAGAAAAGAAGATTTAAGGCTTGCTGCTGGTATGACAACGAATATGATTGCCAACATGAGCAAAGAGGGAAAGCACATCAGCATGGATACATTAGCCCGTATCTGCGAAACGCTGAATTGTGAGATTACCGATGTGATTGAGTTAGTATCAGACGAGCCTGCTTCCACAGGAGGTAAGGAGCATGAGCGAATTGAAACCAAGAATAACGGAAAACGGAATTGATTATATCCTTGTCGGAGATTACTATATCCCAGATTTGAAGCTGCCGGAGGAACACCGCCCTATCGGAAAGTACGGACGGATGCACCGGGAGTATTTAAGAGAAGTCCACCCAGCCAAATTGAACACCTTGACCTTGACAGGGGAGTTATGGACATACCTTGCAGACCTGAACGAACAGGTACAGGAACGGTTAGACACCATCATGGAGCAGATGAAAGCTGCCGAGGGCGTGACCGAGGAATTGAAGCGTACCTGTCAAACGGAATGGGTGCAGCGTTGCAATAACATTCACAACCGGGCAGAAGAAATTGTTTTGTATGAGATGATTTATTCATAATGGTATGGTAGAATGATTATGACAAAATAGAGTTTGAAGGGGGTATGAAAATGGCAATTTCGAATATAAATGCGATTATCAATGATGATATTCATAAAGTTTGGGATATTGTTTTTGCTGTTGATAAATATAGTGCGTGGCGAAGCGATTTAAGCAAAACAGAAATCATAAATGAGAAGCAGTTTATTGAGTACACGAAAGACGGATATGCAACTACATTTTCTATTACTGCTGTTGAGCCATATAACCGCTGGGAATTTGACATGGAAAATAGCAATATGGCCGGGCATTGGACTGGTATTTTTACAGCTAAGGGAAATGAAACACAAATTGATTTTACAGAAAATGTGACACCTAAAAAGTGGTTTATGAAACCTTTTGTAAAACTCTATTTGAAGAAGCAGCAAACTCAATTTGTTCTGGACTTAAAAAAAGCATTGGAACAACAAAGTTGAAGTTGTAAAGGAGAGAATACTATGAATAGAATCAAATATGCAGAACAGTTATATGCTCTTATTTCTATGTGCTTAGGCTGTGCTTTTATCGTTTTTGGTTTGCTTAGTTTTATTGGAATATTACAGCCTACATCAGCGTCAATAGTTCAAAGTCAAAGGCACATTGGGATTGTTTTTTCTGTACTTGGTGTCGCTTTTTTAATTGCACAAGCTATTTTTACAGTTCTCGCTTCAGCAAAGAGGAAATCATATTGCGAGTTGATTTCTAACGGAATTAAAGTTAATGGGATTGTAGAAAAGGTATATATGCAAAAGTTTCTACAATATGGAAAAAAGTCCCCGTACAGAGTTCTTTACAGCTATACATACGGAGGGAAGATTTATCATCACAAAAGCCATCTTTTATGGGATAAGCCGTATATGAAAGAAACAGATTCGATTGCAGTATATATAAATGATTCAGAGAAATCGGCAATCCAATTATAGGGAGTATTTTAGTTGTATCCTCAGTTTGTCACCCTAAATTTTAACTAAATAAGCACAGCATAAACCGCTGCTACATGGAAGCCACCCCAACCATGCAACAGCGGTTTTTTGTTACCGTTTTTTCCTCTGGCTGATAGGCGTTCCCATTTTCTTTGATTTTTGGAGAATCCGAATCAGCCAGCGAAATTCTTCTTCCGATAAATTTTTGTAGTTGATACCAAGCTGCTTGCAGTAAAGTACAACGAGCTTTTCATCCCGGCTGCCCTTGAAATTTTCGACCGCTTCCAGATTTTCTTTCAGTTCATCAGCAACGGTGGTCTGGGGTGCACTCTCGCTGTCCTTTTTGTGAGCTTCCCGAATATCCCGGATAATCAGGTTGAGGTCATCCAGAACCATGTGGCTGAAATATTCATCATCGCTGATATGGGCGGCTTGCAACACTTTCAAATGGGGGTCATCTTCGCCGGGGCGATACCGTTCAATGATTTCATGCCGGACGGTATCGACAAGGGCGTTGAGGTTCTGAATCTGCATGGTGGCAATCCCATCCACATAAATCTCAATGTCCGCAAGAAACTTGATAAAATCTTTATGTGTGGCAAGCTCACAGAGCAGGCGGTTGTTAATCCGACCGCTTTTCAGAAGTGCAACCATCTCATCATTCAAATGCAGCTCTGTTAGTGGCGTGTTAATCTGCTCCCGGTTCTCTGTCCGGCACAGCAGATAATCAACGGAAACCCCATAGAAATCTGCCAGCGTGATAAGGTTGCCATGATTGATTTCCTTATAATCCTCTTTCTCATAACTGCCAAGGGCTGATTTGGAAATACCCGTCAGCTCTGATAATTCTTCCAGATTTAAGCCTTTGTCCTTGCGGAGTTCCCAAAGGCGTTCCTGTATGCTTGTTGCTCCTTTCATGGGCGCACGCTCCTTTCCGGCGGTTGCATTGCTGCCGCTTAACTGGATTATAGCACACTTTCCGCAATCGTGGAAATTTCTGATTTTTACCCCTAATTCCTACTTTGTGGACATACGGCACAGGGCACAAAAATGTTCTATGATACAGGTAGTTCATCGATGGATTATTCCAATCGAATGACCAGCCTGTGTGGGATATGCTTCCCCGGCGATGTAGCGCCATGACTTTTGGCAGGGATATGGAGGAACCCTGACCAAAACGAGCGTACCAACGGGAGCGATACGCCGCTGTGAGATTCAGGGGAGGAACGACACCGGGGAGAACTGGCGGACTGACACCGAAATGATACCGAAACACGACAATCTGATAGGGGGACAGTCTATCCTATCGCTGATACTTCGGGAGATTTTAGGCGGCTCTATGACCGTAATTTTGCCGAAAATCGCCCCGAAACCATACACGAAAACGGGAGGAAGCGCAATATGCCGAGAATGAGCAAAAAGAGGAAGCATGAGCTTTCATTTTACCTCAATGACCGGGGGCGTGTCACTTACAACGAATTATGCCGGAAATGCCAGCATGGGTGCAAGCAGAGCTTCCGGGCGGTTGTGATTGACTGCCCCCGTTATTTATCCAAACGAGCAAAGAAAAAGGAGGAACACACAGAATGAATTTTGAATTTATGACGATAGACACATCATTGCCGCCCTGTATGCCCTTTCCCAGAGCGTTGACAGGATTTCCAGTCAGCAGCACCGCAAAGGTCATGTACTGCCGGATGCTGGACGCTATGCTATCCAAAGGGCAGGAGGACGAGAACGGAATCCTGTTTGTCTGCTTCCCTGTCACAGCCATTGCCGCAGTCCTGTCCCGCAGTCCTATGACGGTCAAGCGTTCTCTGAATGAACTGGAAACCGCCGGACTTATCATGCGGGTGCGTCAGGGCGTTGGAGAACCAAACCGGATTTATGTGCTGATACCGGGAAAGGGGGACGCTGCCCTTGCCTGATACCTCAAAGCTGGAAAAGCTAAACCGGGAGCTGGAGAAAAGCGAAAAGAAACTGCGGAAAGCCATCCATGATGAAAAGGCATTGCAGCACCAGTTAAAGCAGCTTACCCGAAAGGAACGGACGCACCGGCTCTGTACTCGTGGCGGTATGCTGGAAAGTTTTCTACAAGAGCCGGAACGCCTGACAGATGATGATGTCATGCTGTTGTTGAAACTCATTTTTCACAGACAGGACACACAGGAACTGTTGAAAAAACTGCTGGAACGGGAGAAGCCGGAAACCCCTTAGTTTACTAAGGGCGCAATTATACACCACCCAGAGGTTGGTGCATTGCGTTCTCCGAAGGCTCCTCGCCGGAGGGCTGTGATTTTCCGCAGTCATGGTCTGCTCCAAATCAAACAGGGGACGCTACGCTTCCCCTGCGCTGGCTTTCGCCAGCTACCCTTTTGTGGACTTGCCATCTGGGGACACCTTGCATTGCAAGCTGTTCCCAGCCGACAAGTTTTATAAAATATACTATCTTTTCGATAGGCAATGCAGTATAATAAAGACAGCAACAAATTAGAAGTTATAAGTGGACTTTTGCGAAGTTGTATGATACTATTATTTTACAAAGATTTGAAAATTCGTGGATTATTTAACAAATTAGAAGGAGGTATTTTATATGTTTAAAAAGGCTTTTTGGGTTCCTTATGAGGATAGTACCAATTACCCAACTCTTGCAAAAACTATGGAAGCAATTTCAAAATATTGTGAAGAAAATGGCGAGTCTTATACATTTATTAACGATGACGAAGTGGAGATAAATGGAAAAAGATATGAAATATATCGGGGCTACGAAAATGGTAGTAGGGGAAATTACGGTATAAAATGCAAAGAAAAATAATTTCCAGTTTTTCATTCCCTACACATCGGGTCAACTTGCCCCGAACTTTCACAACTAAATACCCGCCGCCTACACAGTGGCACACCAAGCAGGAAATCTGAAAAGATCTCCTGCTTTTTTTCTGCCCAAGGTGGGGTGGCAAAACGCCACCCCATCAGTCAATCACAGGAAGGAGGGACACGAAATGCCCTGTCCACACAACGAAATTTCTATTGTGCAGCGCAGCCAGCGGCAGTCTGCTGTTGCCGCCGCTGCTTACCAGAGCGGCGAAAAGCTGTTCTGTGAATACGACCAGGAAGTGAAGCACTACCCGGAAAAGCGTGGTATCGTTCACAATGAAATCCTGCTCCCGGCAAATGCCCCGCCGGAGTACGCAGATCGCAATACCTTATGGAACGCCGCCGAAGCTGTGGAGAAGCAATGGAACTCCCAGCTTGCAAGGAGGTGGGTGCTTACCATCCCCAGAGAGATACCGCCTTACCAGTACGCCGCCCTTGTCCGGGAGTTCTGTAAACAGCAATTTGTTTCCAAAGGCATGATTGCTGATTTTGCCATCCATGACCCCCATCCGCCGGGACACAATCCCCACGCCCATGTCCTGCTCACTATGCGGGCAATGGACGAACATGGGAAATGGCTTCCCAAGAGCCGCAAGGTTTATGACCTTGATGAAAGCGGAGAACGGATAAAACTTCCGTCCGGCAGGTGGAAAAGCCACAAGGAGGATACGGTTGATTGGAACGACCAGAAGTATTGTGAAATCTGGCGGCATGAATGGGAGGTCATCCAGAACCGCTATCTGGAAGCCAATGACCGCCCGGAGCGTGTGGACTTGCGTTCCTATGCCAGACAGGGGCTTGATATTGTCCCCACTGTCCATGAGGGTGCTGCTGTCCGGCAGATGGAAAAGCGTGGTATCCAGACGAATATCGGCAATCTGAACCGGGAAATCAAGGCTGCCAACCGCCTGATGCAGTCCATCCGGCAGCTCATTAAAAACCTCAAAAGCTGGATTACCGAGCTGGGAGAAAAACGGAAAGAGCTGCTTGCACAAAAAGCGGCGGAGGAAGCGACACTTCTTCCCAATCTGCTGATGAAGTACATGGAGATACGAAAGGAAGAACGGAAGGACTGGACGAGGGCTGGACAGAACCGGGGGACTTCACAGGACTTAAAGGCAGTCAGCGAAGCCCTGTCCTATCTCCGGCAAAAGGGGCTTTCCACTGTGGAGGACTTAGAAGCGTTTCTGGAATCTTCCGGGAAATCAGCCGCAGATTACCGCAATCAGATGAAGCCAAAGGAAGCCCGCAGCAAAGTGATTGACGGGATTCTTGCCAGCCGGACAGACTGCAAGGAATGTAAGCCTGTCTATGAGAAGTACCAGAAGATATTTTTCAAGAAAACAAAGGAGAAATTCAAGCAGGAACACCCGGAGGTTGCCCGGTATGAGAAAGCCGCCGCCTACCTTGCCAAGCACCCGGACGATAAGGACAGCACCCAAAAGGAACTGCAACAGGAGCAGGAAAAACTTCTCAGCGAAATCGCAGAGCTGAAAGTACCGCTGACAGAGGTGCAGGAGGATTTGAAGAAGCTGCGGGATATCCGCTACTGGGTACGGAAAGCCACACCCGGCACAGAGGAAAGCAAAGAGCCGCCCAAGAAGCAGCCCATCAAGGAAGTCTTGCAGGATAAGGCAGACGAGAAAAAAGCACAAAGAACCGCCCCAGCACAGACGAAACACAGACAACAGGATATGGAACTTTAACAGGCACTTGCCATTTTCAGTCAGAGAATGTCAGGTGCTTTTCTTTTTTTCAAGGAGGGATAGATTTGAATGTATTTGAAGCTGTGAAGCAGTCCGTCACAACAAGACAGGCTGCGGAGCATTATGGAATCCGTGTAGGCCGGAACGGGATGGCTTGTTGCCCGTTCCATAACGATAAAACCCCAAGCATGAAGCTGGATCGGCGTTACCACTGCTTCGGCTGCGGTGCGGATGGGGATGTGATTGATTTTGCCGCCGCCCTGTATGGGCTGGGAAAGAAAGAAGCCGCCGTACAGCTGGCACAGGACTTCGGGCTTTCCTATGAGGACTGGAAACCGCCGGGGAAGGTAAAAAAGCCCAAGCCCCGGCAGAAATCCCAGGAGGAACAGTTTCAGGAAGCAAAGAGCCGCTGCTTCCGTATTCTTGCCGATTATCTTCACTTGCTTCGGGCATGGAGAAAGGATTATGCCCCGCACTCCCCGGAGGAAGCCTTTCATCCACGGTTTGTGGAAGCCTTACAGAAGCAAGACCAAGTGGAATATCTGCTGGATGTGCTGCTCTTTGGGGAGACAGAGGAAAAAGCAGCTTTGATTACGGACTACGGGAAGGATGTGATACAGCTTGAAAAGCGAATGGCAGAGCTTGCCGCCGCAGACGCAGCAAGAACTAAAAAACACCATGAACGCCATGCAGCCGCCCCAGAGCATTGAGGAAATCAAGGCGGGGCTGGAAACTACCGAGAAAGGCGGTGTCCGTCAGAGCATACGGAACTGTCTGACCGTATTCCAGCGTGACCCGCTGCTTTCCGGGGCTATCGCCTACAACATCCTGACTGACCGCAAGGACATCATAAAGCTCATCGGCTTTCAAAGGGAAAGCACCGCCCTGAATGATACGGACATGAAGTATCTGCTTCTCTATCTGGAAGAAACCTACGGGCTTACCAATGAGAAAAAGATTGATAACGCCATCGGGATTGTGGCGAATGAAAACAAGTACCATCCCATCCGGGACTATCTCAATACCCTTGTGTGGGACGGGACAGAGCGAATCCGTTTCTGCCTGCGGCACTTTCTGGGGGCTGACGCAGACGATTACACCTATGAAGCGTTGAAGCTGTTCCTGATGGGTGCAATCTCACGAGCCTTTCAGCCGGGGTGCAAGTTTGAAATCATGCTCTGTCTGGTCGGCGGTCAGGGGGCTGGCAAGTCCACTTTCTTCCGTCTGCTGGCAGTCCGGGACGAGTGGTTCTCCGATGATTTGCGGAAGCTGGACGATGACAATGTGTACCGCAAGCTGCAAGGTCACTGGATGATCGAAATGTCGGAAATGATGGCAACCGCCAACGCCAAGAGCATTGAGGAAATCAAGTCATTTTTAAGCCGGCAGAAAGAGGTTTACAAGATACCTTATGAAACCCACCCGGCAGACCGCCCCCGTCAGTGCGTGTTTGGCGGCACTTCCAATGCCCTGGACTTCCTGCCCCTTGACCGTTCCGGCAACCGCCGCTTTATCCCCGTCATGGTGTACCCGGAGCAAGCCGAGGTTCACATTTTGGAGGACGAAGCTGCTTCCAGAGCCTATATCGAGCAGATGTGGGCGGAAGCGATGGAGATTTACCGAAGCGGCAGGTTCAAGCTGGCTTTCAGCCCCGCCATGCAGCGCTATCTCAAAGAACACCAGCGGGATTTTATGCCGGAGGACACCAAAGCCGGGATGATACAGGCGTATCTTGATAAGTACACCGGGAGCATGGTCTGCTCCAAGCAGCTCTATAAGGAAGCCTTGAACCATGCTTTTGACGAGCCGAAGCAATGGGAAATCCGGGAAATCAACGAGATAATGAACCAGTGCATTGACCGCTGGCGGTACTTCCCGAACCCAAGAATGTTTTCCGAATATGGCAGACAAAAGGGCTGGGAGCGTGAAAACCCGGCAACGGACTCCAGCAACCCGTCTGAAAAAACGATGGACGGTTTTGTGGAGGTCACAGAACAGATGGAGCTTCCATTCTGAAAATGACAGCCCGTTGCACCCCCTGTTGCTATCCCGTTGTCAAGCCGGTTGCCGGGGAAAATCTCATAACTGCGGGCTTTTCTCCCTTATAACAACCAAAACAACAGAAAAATAAAAGAAAAGTATAAATAGTAACCATCGTCAGATTGAGATTGTTTGCAAGGTCTTTTGAAGCCCGTTGCCGGACTTCGTTGCCGACACCCTCTGTCTGGCTATTTTCATGTATGGAGGATAACTGCCTATGGCAAAAAACAAAACAGAGATTCATGTGACCACTGTATTTGACGGGGAGCTGGACGCCACCGATGTGTTCGTCAGTCTGATTTCCCAGAAATACGGAAAAACAAATACAAAAGAATATCTTGCCAAAAAGAAAGATTTGAAGTATAATGAAGATGAGGTTCAAAAGAGCCAGATACCGTCTGGATTGTGTGGGTAAATGGCTATGATGAACGAAATGGAATACAGAACAATCGGTTCGGCACTTGCCGGGGGCTATCGTGCAGCGGTCTATTGCAGACTGTCAAAGGACGATGACCTGCAAGGCGAAAGTGCCAGTATCGCAAACCAGCGTGATATGCTGGAAAAATACTGCGAAAAGCAGGGATGGGAGGTTGTGGCAGTCTATCAGGACGATGGCTTCACAGGTCTTAATATGGAGCGTCCTGATTTACAGAGGATGTTGAGAGCCATTGAGCGCAGGCAGATCAACCTTGTCATCACGAAAGACCTCAGCCGACTGGGGCGTAACTATCTGCAAACCGGGCATTTGATTGAGGACTTTTTCCCAAGAAACGGTGTCCGCTATATCGCCATGAATGACGGTATCGACACCCTGCGGGATAACAACGACATTGCCCCGTTCAAGAATATCCTGAATGAGATGTACAGCAAGGATATTTCCAAGAAAGTCCATTCCTCTTATCTTCTGAAAGCGCAGAAAGGACAGTTTACCGGGTGTCTTGCCCCGTTTGGGTATCGGAAAGACCCGGAGGACAAAAACCATCTGCTCATTGACGAGGAAACCGCCCCGATTGTGCGGCTGATTTTCGGATATGCCCTGAACGGTCATGGTCCGAACTATATCCGCAGACGGCTGGAGGAAGAAAAAATCCCCTGCCCCACATGGTGGAACCGGGAACGGGGGCTTCGCAATACCCGCACCAAATGGGAAAAGAAAGACCCGGAAAACGGGCGGTATATGTGGGACTTCTCAGTTATCAAAGACCTTTTGATGAATCCCGTCTACACCGGGGCGATTGCTTCCCAGAAAAAAGACTACCGTTTCAAAATCGGCACGATTGGGGAAAAGAAGCCGGAGGACTGGATTGTGGTGGAGGGACAGCATGAACCGCTGATTGACCGCATGAGCTTTGACATTGTGCAGAACAAGCTGAAATCTCGCCAGCGTCCGGGGCAGACCAATGAAATCAGCCTGTTTGCCGGATTGATAAAATGCGGCGAGTGTGGGAAGTCGCTGACGATACGCTACACAAACGCAAAACATCCCCAGCAGATTTATTCCTGCAAGACCTACAATGCCTTTGGAAAGAACCACTGCACCCAGCACCGGATTGACTATGACACCCTTTGCAGCCATGTGCTGCGGAAAATCAGGGAATGTGCCAGAGCTGCCTGATGGACGGGGAAGCGGTTGCCGACCGCCTGACCAATACCTGTGAAACCGAGCAGCGGGAACAGCGGGAAGCAATGGAACGCTCCCTCACAAGGGACGAGGAACGGATTGAGGTTCTGGACAAAATGGTAATGCGGCTTTATGAGGATATGATTGCAGGGCGTATCAGTGAGCAGAACTTCAACACCATGCTGGAAAGGACACAGACCGAGCAGACGGAGCTTAAAACAAAAGTGTCCGAGGGCAGGAAGCGGCTGTCCGATGAAGTCCAGCTTGCCAATGACGCAAAACAATGGGTGGAAGCCATTCAGGAATACGCCAACATCACAGAGCTGGACGCAGCCACCCTCAACCGCTTAATCAAAGAAATCGTCGTGCATGAGCGCATTGACGAAGATAAAACAAGACACATTTCTATCGAAATTCATTTTAATCTCAAACCCATCCCGGAGGTGGAACAGGTCACTGCCTGACCTGTCCCGCCGGGACGGTTCTCTTAAAAACACCATATAGATTTTTTGTACACCGCCGCCCGCCATCGAGCAGAGTTTTACACCTAATTGGGGATAAAACAGCTGATGGCAGGAGGTGGTGTCGTTCTGATCGGCACCCAGCTGGTACCGTTACTGTCCGGATTGTTCAGCTGAGAGAAGCAGGAGGGAGATGACTCATGGATCGGATATTTGAAGCGATTGAAGAATGGATGAGGAATCTTCTGACAGGCATGGTAAGTTCCAACCTGACAACAATGTATACCGACGTCAATGAAAAGACCGGTCAGATTGCTGCTCAGGTTGGGCAGACACCGCAGGGCTGGAATGGCAGCATTTACAGCATGATACAGAATCTTTCCGAGTCGGTCATTGTACCGATTGCCGGTATGATTATCACATTTGTACTTTGTTATGAGCTGATCTCCATGTTGACGGAAAAGAACAACATGCATGACATCGACACCTGGATGTTCTTTAAATACTTTTTCAAGATGTGGGTGGCAGTCTGGATTGTCAGCCATACCTTTACGATTACGATGGCGGTATTTGATGTCGGGCAGTCCGTAGTCAGCCGGGCAGCTGGGGTTATCAGTTCTGATACAGCGATCAATATAGATACGATGATTTCCACAATGGAGACAGCGATGGAATCTATGGAGATTGGTGAACTTGTCATACTGGCACTGGAAACGATGCTTGTAAGCCTGTGTATGAAGATTATCTCAGTCTTTATTACAGTGATTTTGTATGGACGTATGATTGAAATTTATCTCTATTCGTCCGTTGGAGCGATCCCGTTTGCAACCATGTCCAACCGGGAATGGGGGCAGATTGGGAACAACTATCTTCGTGGATTGTTTGCACTGGCATTCCAGGGATTTTTTATGATGGTCTGCGTGGGAATCTATGCGGTCCTGGTTGCAAACATCCAGATGTCAGATAACATACATTCTGCATTGTTCGGCGTGATGGCATACACGGTGATCCTGTGTTTCAGTCTGATGAAAACAGGAAACTTTGCCCGCAGTATCTTTAACGCCCATTAAGAAAGGAGGAACTGGCAATGGCATTTGTATCTGTGCCTAAAGACTTAACCAAGGTCAAGAATAAGATCATTTTCAACCTGACGAAACGGCAGCTGATCTGTTTTGGGATTGCGGCGGCAGTAGGGCTTCCGTTTTATTTCTTAAGCAGGGGAATCATTGGTTCCAGTAACGCAGCGACCGGGATGTGCCTTCTGATGCTTCCGGCATTTTTATTTGCCATGTATGAGAAAGATGGACTTCCGTTAGAAAAGGTCTTAAAAAATATGATCACCGTAAAATTTATCCGTCCTCCGGTACGCAAGTACCAGATGGAAAATATGTATGAGAAAAAATATACCGTGGTCAGAAAGAAGAAAGGGGGAACGAAGGGTGTTAAAAAGAAAAAACGATAGACAGCCGCAGAGCATGGAAGAATTGTATCCGGATGATTACTGGCTGGATGAGGAGGATGGAGAAGAACTTCCAGTCCCCGAAATGAAAAGAAAACCAGTAAGCGGCAGGCTGCACGATGAGCCGATGGTGACAGGATATGAAGCACTGGAACGCCAAAGAGGTGTCCGCAGACCGAACCGGAAACTGACACGCAGGGAAAAGAAAGCCCTCAAAAGGGCACAGAAATATGAAGAAAAACTGCATAAGGAACATGAAAAAGCGGATAAGAAAAATGCAAAAAGGGAAGCAAAGCTGGCAGCCAGGGCAGAAAAGCAGGCAGTGCGTGACGCAAAGAAAAACGCAAAAAAGAAAAAGAGCAGACCTGCCGCAGCACCGCCGGGGCAGCGTCCGGCAGGAAAAGCGGTTTCCGGAACGAGAAGCAGCGGGACAGGAAAGAAAACACCGGATAGTGCCAGAGATAAGAGGATTACTGCACAGCAGTCGATTCCATACCATGAGATGGGAAGGGATGGTATCTGCCGGGTGCAGGACAAGTTTTATTCCAAGACGATCCGTTTTTATGACATCAACTATCAGCTGGCACAGAATGAAGATAAGAACACCATCTTTGAAAACTGGTGTGATTTCCTGAATTACTTTGACAGCACGATTCATTTTCAACTGTCCTTTATCAACCAGCACAGCAACATGGCAGAGTATGAGAAGGTCATCCATATCAATCCGCAGGAGGATGAATTTGATGACCTGCGTATGGAGTTTGCCCAAATGCTCAATAACCAGCTGGCAAAAGGAAACAACGGGCTGGTGCGTACCAAATATATCACATTCGGGATTGAAGCGGAGAATATCCGGGAAGCACGACCAAAACTGGAACGTATCGAGTCGGATATTCTGAATAACTTTAAGATTCTTGGGGTATCTGCCTATCCGCTGAACGGAGAGGAACGGTTACAGATCATGTATGAAACCTTTAACCAGGACAGCAAAGTTCCGTTCCATTTCTCTTATGACGATGTACTTCGGACAGGGCTTAGTACCAAGGATTATGTCGCACCGACCAGTTTTGTATTTAAGAATGGAAAAGATTTTGAGATAGGCGGCACGATGGGAGCTGTTTCCTATTTACAGATCCTTGCACCGGAACTTACCGACAAGATGCTGGCAGAGTTTCTGGAGATGGACAGTAACCTGATGGTAAATTTCCATATCCAGTCCATCGACCAGATGAAGGCGATCAAACTGGTGAAAAGCAAGGTGACGGATATTAACCGTATGAAGATCGAGGAACAGAAAAAAGCGGTCCGGGCAGGTTATGACATGGACATTATCCCTTCGGACTTAAATACATACGGTGGGGAAGCAAAAAGGCTTCTGGAAGATCTGCAGTCCAGAAATGAGCGAATGTTCCTTGTGACAGCGTTGTTTTTAAATACCGCACCGACCAAACAGGAATTGGAAAATGTGGTGTTCCAGACTGCCGGCATCGCACAGAAATATAATTGTGCATTGAAACGGCTGGATTACCAGCAGGAGCCGGGACTGATGAGCTGCCTGCCGCTTGCGATGAATTTTGTGCCAATCAAACGGGCACTGACAACGACATCCACAGCAATTTTTGTTCCGTTTACCACACAGGAATTATTTATGGCTGGGGAATCTATTTATTATGGATTAAATGCCCTGTCCAATAACCTTATCATGGCAGACAGGAAGAAGCTGAAAAACCCGAACGGACTGATTCTTGGTACACCGGGTTCCGGTAAGTCGTTTGCGGCAAAACGAGAGATTGCAAACGCATTTATCGTGACGAAAGATGACATTATCGTCTGTGATCCGGAAGGTGAATATTATCCGTTAGTCCGGGCATTTCATGGACAGGTGATCCGTATTTCCCCGACCAGCCACGATTATATCAATCCGATGGATATTAACCTGGATTACGCTGACGATGATGACCCACTTTCCTTAAAATCGGACTTCATCCTGTCTCTTTGTGAGCTGGTAGTAGGCGGAAAGAACGGACTGGAGCCGGTTGAAAAGACCGTCATTGACCGATGCGTAAGGCTGGTCTATCAGGATTTCCTTTCTGACCCGGTACCGGAAAAAATGCCGATCTTAGAGGATCTATATAATCTTCTCCGTAATCAGAAAGAGCAGGAAGCACAGCGTCTGGCAACGGCACTTGAGATTTACGTCAATGGTTCCTTAAAAGTGTTTAACCATAGAACCAACGTGGAACTGAGTAACCGTATCGTATGTTTTGACATTAAGGATCTGGGAAAACAGCTGAAAAAACTGGGGATGCTGATCGTACAGGATCAGGTGTGGAACAGGGTAACGATCAACCGTTCTGCGAATAAGAGTACCAGATATTACATTGATGAGTTCCATCTGCTCTTAAAAGAGGAGCAGACAGCAGCATACAGCGTGGAGATCTGGAAGCGATTCCGTAAATGGGGTGGTATCCCGACGGGTATCACACAGAACGTAAAAGACCTGTTAGCCAGCCGGGAGATTGAGAACATCTTTGAAAACTCTGACTTTATACTGATGCTCAATCAGGCATCCGGTGACAGACAGATCCTTGCAAAGCAGCTCAACATTTCCCCACACCAGCTTTCTTATGTAACGAACAGCGGGGAAGGTGAGGGACTGGTCTTTTATGGCAGTACCATTATCCCGTTCAAGGATAAGTTTGATAATTCCCTGATGTTGTATGCCCTGATGACTTCCAAGCCGGACGAGGTGGAGAAACGGAAGAAACTTGGTATTGGAGAACGGAACGATTAAAGAAATAAACGAAACAAAATAAAACAGAGTAGAGGATGAGCCGGGAGATACTTCCGGCAATTTTTCTGCCCGGAAATCATGGAGGATTACAAGATGGAAGATTACAGAAACATGGAGAGATGCAGCGGTGAGCCTTGCTGCGTATTTGCAGAAAGAATCTGTGCAGACAATGAAAAGGAGATTTTGAAAATGGAAAAGGACAGAAAGGAAAAAGTAATGGCTGATGAGATGGTGGATGACCTTATCTATCTGGCAGAACTGATTGACTTTACGGGAATTGTATCTTGTCTGGCTGTAAGGGGGACTTTAAGTGAGCGAATGACAGACAAGCTGACGGATTCCATTGCAGGGATGGCAGATGAAGTGTTGGAAAAATGGGAGGACTATCAGGATAAGACAGAATAACCGGTACAAAACAGTAAAGGGGATGGTCAAAGTTGCAGGAGCATGAGTATAAGGCGAGAGATAAAACCGTCCAGAAGATGAGCCGGGATGGTCTGCGGGAAGAAAACCTCCGGAACAAGGAAGAAAAAAGGATCACCGGACGGGATACGGATACCGAGATTTCCCGCAGTGAGAAGAAAGAGGAACTGGATTTTAGTAAACGCAGACATGAACGGCTTAAAGAAGAACGGGAGATGGAGCAGCCGGAGCAGAGTTCCAGAAAACCCAGATATAGCAGGGAACATGTATCCGACCAGGATATAAACTCAGATATGGGTGAAGAGGTAGAAATAGAGGGAGATATTTCCGTTGAAAATGGAGAAAATCCCAAATCTGCCTTTCGCACAGAGAGTATCCGTGGACAGCCAAGAGAGGAACGGGCATATCTGGAGACAGTTGCAGACAGCCGGGATCTTCGGAAGAAAAAGATGGTCAGGGATTATGCTGCAAAGGAAAGAAGGAAGGAAAAGGAGACTTCCAGAGAAGAAAAAGCAGCCAAAAGAGAATCTGCCCGTTACCGGGAAACTTCCGAAGTGATGGAAGATTCCTGGATAAGTTCCACGAGGAGATCAAAGGCAAGTCCAAAAGGGAACGGGTGCTGAAGGAACAGCGGAAAAAAGTTTCCCGTCTGTCTTTTGGTGATGAGGGTGACGGCATGGTACATGGTGCCGGGATCGGTATCCGGAATCCGGCATCGGCAGTCAAAGATGCGGCAGTCACAGCAGCACACTGGAAAACGCACGAAGAAGAGGATGAAAATGCGGCAGTGGAAGGGGCACACCGGGCAGAGCTTGTCGGGGAAAGCCTTGCAAGGAAATCCATCTACATGCGGGAACGGCTGAAAGGGCGAAGGGAAGAATCTCGGAGATTAAAAGAAAGCGTCCTGGATGAAGCAGAAAGGAGCAGGCTGATATTTGAGACTGCCTATGGAAATGAAGCGAAGGACGCAGTGAAAAGAGAAGCAGAGAAGAAAAAGAAATCTGCCCTGCAGAAACTCTTTCAGAAGAAGCGTTACCAGAAGCAGTATCAGGCAGCCAGACAGAGTAAAAAAGTAAAGGATGCAGCGATCACTTCCGCACAGAAGTTTACGGAAAAAGCGAAAGATGCCGTCAAGATGGTGGCGGCACAGAACCGGGGGATTTTTGCCACGGTAGCTGTTTTTGCTCTGATCTTTGTGCTGATCGCAGCCAGTTTTACCAGCTGTACGGCATCTTTGCAGGGAGCTTCTTCAGCAATCATCTCTACCAGCTATTCCAGTACGGATGAAGATATTTATGCCGCTGAAAATGCGTACCGTGCCTTGGAAGAAGCACTGAATACACAGATCAATCAGATGGAATCCACCCATCCGGATTATGACGAATACCGGTACCAGATTGATGAGATCGGTCATAACCCATATCAGTTGATCTCTTATCTTACGGTAAAATACGGCGGCTTCACTTACGATGAAGTGGCAGAGGAGATTAAGGAGATCTTCCGACAGCAGTATGGAATCACCACAGACTCTACCAGAGAAACAGTTACAGAAACCAAGACTGTCCGGGTAGGGGAGTCCTTGGGACTGGTTGTGACAAGTGGGTACTGTAACTGCCCGATCTGCTGTGGCCAGTGGAGTGGCGGACCGACAGCCAGTGGGGCAATGCCGACAGCAAACCATACGATTGCCGTGGATGCGGCGAATCCATTTGTGCCGATCGGAACCCATGTAGTCATGAACGGTGTGGAATATGTAGTAGAAGATACCGGAGCGTTCGCAAGATATGGGGTACAGTTCGATGTTTACTATGACAATCATGCGGCGGCATCCGCACATGGACACCAGACATGGGAAGCCTACATAGCAGACAGCAATGGAAACCAGGAAGTGCAGGTCACGACTACAAAAGAGGTGAACCGTCTGGATGTGACGATGACAAACCACAGCCTGGATGCCGTGTTAAGGAGCCGTATGACAGAGGAAGAACAGGAACGCTACGATGCGTATAACAAATATTATGGCAACCGTGATTATCTGTTTGATCTAAACAGCATACCCACCGGAAGCAGTGGATTTGGTTACGACATACCGGCAGATGCTTTATCTGATCCACAGTTTGCAAAAATGATACAGGAAGCAGAAAAATATCTGGGTGTTCCATATGTATGGGGCGGTTATTCCCCAAGTGGTTTTGACTGTTCCGGCTTTGTAAGCTGGGTTATCAATAACTGTGGAAATGGATGGAATGTCGGAAGATGTACTGCCGATGAGCTGCGGTCACACTGTTCGCAGGTATCACCATCGGAGGCAAAACCGGGAGATCTGATCTTCTTCCAGGGAACCTATGACACACCGGGAGCAAGCCATGTGGGAATCTATGTCGGCAATAACATGATGATTCACTGTGGCAAGCCTGTCCAGTATACCAGCATTGCAAGTGCTTACTGGCAGGAACATTTTATGGCGTTTGGTCGTCTGCATTAGAGGAGGTGACAGGGCAGATGAACATGAAATTAAAAAAACTTCTGAATGATATTCAGAAAACAGAGGATAAGATCGCTGAATTACAGGAACACCTGAAGCGGCAGAATACATTGAGACAGCAGATGGAAGATATAGAGATCGTTAAGTCGTTCCGTTCCATGAAGCTGGACAGCCGCAGCCTGCTTGTCCTGCTTGACGGGATTCAGAAAGGAACCGTTACGATTCAGATGGATGAGGACGGCGGTATCACGGTGGAGGATGCAAAAGCTCCGCAGAAAAAGGAAAACAACGAAGAAGTTCACAGACCACCTGTTGGTCAGATGACAGAAAGAGAGGTTTTAGACGATGAGGAATAAAGTGGTAAAGAAACTGCTTATGATTGCCATGGCAGTCACCATGATCTCCGGGACATCCATTGCTACGGTTTATGCAAACGCAAACCCACCGGCGGAGGAGACAACGACACAGGTAGTAGAAGAAACGGCAACAGAATCAACAGAAGATACGGAGAAGAAAGAGGATACCGGAAGGGTCACCGGGGAAGGGGATAATTCGGCTTTTTCTACTCCGGGAAATGCCCAGCTGGTGGATGATAAGGAAAATGATGATACGAAACAGTTCCTTACCATCCAGACCAAGAAGGGAAATACATTTTATATGGTCATTGACCGTTCCAGCAATACAGAAAACGTGTACATGATGTCCCTGGTCGATGAGAATGACCTGGCAGAATTTCTGGATGAGACAGAAAAGAGCAAAGAAACCGAAGAATCAACCGTAGTGATTCCGGAAACCACACCGGAAACTACCCCGGCAGTAGAGGAGGAAACCGAAGTGAAGAAAGAAGAAAAGACGGGAATGAATGTAAAAGGACTTGGAGCAATCGTACTTGCAGTGATTCTTGGAGTGGCAGGGATTGCCGTTTATAAAAAGCATGGACGTGGCAAAGAGGAGGACTATGTAAGCGAACAGCTGGAGTTTTCTGATGGACCGTATGTAAATGAAGAAGAGGATGAGGAAGAATAAACTTCCATCTTCAAAGAAGCAACCAAAATAAGGACAGGGGCGGCCAGAGCAGTTTGGCTGCCCTTTTTTCAGAAAGGACAAAAAAGCGTATGTCAAAATTTTTAGTGATCGCAGAGAAACCAAGTGTGGCACAGAGTTATGCCAAAAACCTGTCAGCTTATAAGAAAGGGGACGGATATTTAGAGGGAGAGAGCTGTATTGTCAGCTGGTGCCTTGGGCATCTGGCAGAGTATGCACAGCCGGAAGAATACGATTCCAAATATGAGAAATGGCAGTTTGATGACCTTCCGATTCTTCCGCAGGTCTGGAAGTTGAAAGTTTCCAGAGATAAGAAGAAACAGTTTGATGTGTTAAAAAGCCTGATGAACCGGGCAGATGTGGACTATCTGGTAAATGGCTGTGATGCAGGAAGGGAAGGGGAACTGATCTTCCAGAGAGTGTATGACCTTGCCGGATGCAGGAAACCGGTGAAGCGTTTATGGATCAGTTCCATGGAAGATACGGCAATCCGGACAGGTTTTCATACAATGAAAGGAGCAGAGGAATACCGGAATATCTGCATGGCTGCGGTATGCAGGGCACAGGCAGACTGGCTGATCGGAATGAACGGAACCAGGGCATATACGACCTGTTATTTTAAACGTCTGGTTGTGGGCAGGGTGCAGACGCCAACGCTTGCCATGCTTGCAGAACGTCAGGATAAGATTGAGCATTTTCAGAAAGAAGCCTTTTATAAAGTAGCACTGACAGACGGAAGGCTTACGGTGGTTTCTGAAAATATTGCAAATGAGGAAGCCGCCGATCTCCTTGCTTCCTTATGTATGGGTTCGGAAGCTGTGATTACACAGGTAAAGAAGGAACAAAAGAAAGCATTTCCTCCCAAACTTTATGATCTGACCAGCCTGCAAAGGGAAGCAAACCGTTACTTTGGCTATACGGCAAAGAAAACACTGGATATGCTGCAGGAATTATATGAAGAAAAGCTGGTCACTTATCCAAGAACGGACAGCCAGTTCGTGACGGAGGATATGAGGGATACCGTAGAGGAACTGGTAGGGAAAATGCCAGTCTTACTTCCGTTCCTGGATTATGGACAGCTGGGACATAATATCACCAGAGTGATCAACAATGCAAAAGTATCCGACCATCATGCGATTCTTCCAACCAAAGAAGCCGTAGAAAAAGGAATCTCTGATCTGCCAGCGGACAAAAAGAACCTGATGATGCTGGTCTGCCAGCAGCTGGTGCAGGCAACCGGGGAAGAGTATCAGTATGAGCAGACTGATATTACGGTCAAATGTCAGGAACATGATTTTACCGCCAGAGGAAAAGTGCCGGTGCAGATGGGATTTAAAGAGGCGGGAAATGCTTTTAAGAACCAGTGCGTGAAAGCCAAGCCGGAAGAAGAAACGGAAAAAGAAACTTCCATTCCATATGGCTATGAAGAAGGAATGACGATTTCTCCGGTAAAGGCAGAAAAGACAGTGCATTTTACTTCCCCGCCAAAACCATTCAATGAAGATACCCTCCTTGCTGCTATGGAAACCGCAGGGAATAAAGACTTTGATTCGGAGACAGAGAAGAAAGGATTGGGGACTCCGGCAACCAGGGCTGGCATCATTGAAAAACTGGTTTCTTCCGGCTATGCAGTCAGAAAAGGAAAGCAGATCTTGCCAAGCACAGAGGGCAGGGAACTGGTGAATGTCATGCCGGCTTATCTGAAATCTGCCGCAATGACTGCCGAATGGGAGAATCAGCTTTTAATGATGGAAAAAGGGCAGATCACAGATACACAGTTTATGGGAGAGATCACTTCCTTAGTCGGTAAGATTCTTTCTGTGTGCAGGGAGATACCGGAAGTGGAAAGGAGAAGGTTCCAGAAAGCAAGGGAAGTGATCGGTAAGTGTCCGGTCTGCGGTTCGGATGTCTACGAAGGAAAACAGAATTTTTACTGTTCCAACCGGCAGTGTGATTTTGCCCTCTGGAAAGAAAACCGTTTCTTAGGAAGCATGGAGAAAACACTGGATAAAAAGATGGCAGTGGAGCTTCTTGATAAAGCCTGTACTCATGTAAAAGGGCTGTATTCCAGAAAAAAAGATATAAAGTTTGACGCAGATCTTTTACTGACACTGGAGGACGGAAAGCCAAGGTTCCATCTGGAATTTCCAAAGAAGAAAAAGAAATAAGACAAGGAGGTAGGCAGTATGTCGAAATTACAGGACATCCGGGAACTGGCACAGGAACATGCGGTATCAGTGAGCAGTTCACCCAGAGACTGGATGGATTATATGGACACAGCATCAAGGTTATATCGTTATTCTTTTTCAGACCAGCTTCTGATCCATGCACAGCATCCGGAAGCAACGGCTTGTGCATCACTGGAATTATGGAATGAAAAGATGTTCCGATGGGTGAACTGTGGTGCAAGGGGGATCGCCCTGCTTGATGAAACAGGGCAGCATACCAGACTCCGTTATGTGTTTGATATTTCGGATACCCACATGGTAGCCGGGGGCAGAAGTCCGTATCTTTGGAAGATGCAGGAACACCAGAGAGAAGAGATCCTCACCCATCTGGCAGAGGTCTATGCTCTGGAAGAAAAGGATACAGCAACTTTGCAGGACGCATTGATGGCGGTTGCAAGGGAAATGGTCGCAGATAGTCTGGAAGAATATCTGGACGGTTTGGAGTATGCTGCGGAAGGAACGTATTTGGAAGATCTGGATGAAGTCACGATCCGCAGTGATTTCCGTCAGCTTGCAACGGACAGTGTATATTACATGCTTTCCAGACGATGCGGGCTTGAACCGATGGAACTTCTGGAAGAAGAGGACTTCATGCATATCACAGATTATAACCGTCTGTCAGTTCTCACCTTCCTTGGAAATGCGGCAAGCCAGCTCAGTGAGAGTATTCTGATTGATATTGGAAAGACCGTACATAAAATTTCTCTGGAAGAAGTCAGAAAAGAGGTTGAAATTTCCAATGAAAGGAATTATAATAACTTTAACACGTTAATGCGTGAAAATAAAAATCAGGACGTAGAAAACAACAAAGAGGAAAATATCGAGAATGAAGGAGGAACCGACTATGGAACTGACATATCATCGCAAGGGGGATTACCTGTTCCCGAACCTGACCGTCGAGGAGGAAGAAGTGACAATAGGGAAATACGGGATGCTTCGGAGGAGATTCCTGAAGGAACACAAGAACAGCCTGTATCAGAGCCTGTTCCTGACAGGAAAGCTGAACAGCCATCTGGCAGAAATCGAGAAGGCAGCACAGGAGAGGATGGACAGCCAGATGGAGAAATTGCTGAAGAACCATCGGCACCGGACAAGGAAGCAGACCCGATGGCTTGGACAGCACATATGAACGCACTGATGGCAACAGCGGAAGAGGGCATCTTGACGGAATTGGTATACAGCTAGTTGAAGATACAAGAGAAGATGGACTGAGTAAAGCAGAGGAAGAAATTGCCTCTGCTTTATCTTTGCCCGAATATCCAACTGCAAATGAACAAAGACGGCAGATCGAGGAAAGAGCAGCAGCCCTTTATGCCGGAGAAATCCCGATTCCAGAAAGCGTTGTCGATGAGATTTTACGGACAGGAGGAAACCGGGCGGGCAGTCAACTTCGTATCATCTATAATTTTATGAGCGAACAGGCCCCGGAGGAATATACGGAGTTTGTGAAGCGTGAATACCGCAAAGGTGGAAAAGGCTTTCAGATTGATGGAAGTGAATATTCGGTCTGGTTTGATGAAACCGGGATGCAGATCGCAGTGGGGCATACGGTCACAGACCAGATTTTAGATAAGGCATTTTTATCATGGGAAGATGTCAGCGGACGTATCCATCAGCTTTTAGACCAGGGTGAATATGCACCGCAGTCTGTATTGGATGCAGCAAGAAACAATGCAGTAAAAGAACATGCACAGGCTCTTGCCTATATGAAAGGGGATATGGCAGAAGGGGTAGCCGAGATTGTTTTTGATGAGGAGGATTTACCACATCTTCACAGTATCTATCCGGAGATCACGGATTATCTGGAAGAAAAGCTGGAAGATCCACAGTGGCTTTCGGAACTGAATGAAAGACTGGATGCACTGGCAGAAGCCTATGAAGAAAATCATTCCATTATGCGTTTCCATTATTATAATCCTATAAATATCTCAAAGCAGTTTCAGAAGTTTGCGGATGAGGTCATCCCTTATCAGGCAAGAGACGGGTTTGCATGGAAAGACCATCCGATGTTCATTACGCAGGATGAGATTGATGTTTTTCTTGCAGGAGGTGGAGCGTATTCGCAGGGCAGGCTTAGGACGTATTCCTTTTATCTGTTGCATGAGGATGAAAGATCGAGGACAGGTTTTATCAAGGAACAGTATGGGATCGGTGGAAGCAGTCATGCACTGTCTGGTGCCGATGATTCACATGCAAATTATGATGGAAAAGGATTGTTTCTTGCAAGAGGTGCTTATGGAAATCCATATACGTCAGTTTTATTATCCTGGAATAAAGTTGCAAATAGAGTAGCTTATCTGATAAAGAATGACCAGTTCCTGCAGGCAGAAGATTATGCTCGTATGCCGGAATATGAACGGGAACAGATGGCAAACAAGGTACTCCGCTTTTATGACCGTCTTCCGGAAGAGATAGACAGACCATTTACGGATGATTTCTTCTGGGAAAAACCAGGAAAAGAAATGGTGGCGGTTTTAGAGAATCCAGAGCAGGCAGAAGAACTGTTACAGAAGATGGATGCAGCATTGGCAGTTCTGCCATTAGATTTTGAGGCATATGGGACAAACTACCAGCAGAAAACAGAACTTCTTTCAGAACTTCACCAGTATGCAGAAGGAACCTATACGATTTTCCCGACACCGGAAGCAGAACCGTCTTTTGCGGAACCATCCGGGCATCAGATGACCATGTTTGATTTCTTGGATACGAAGGCGGTGACAGAACCGACCGTAGTAGATATGTCAGATGTGGAGGAAATAGAAGAGGAAGAGGTTACTGCCAAAGAATATATCCGGAAAATCAGGAACAGGAAATAACAGAAACTTCTGAGGGACAGGAACAAAAGGAATCAGAAGAAGAGATAACGGTTAAAACAGCAGAAGAGCTGGCGGAGTCCTGGGATGAAGGTGTTTTTGAGTATCAGGGGTATCATTTTGAAGCAGTAGGGGTATTGCCGGAAGGAATAGAAGGAAAAGATCTGGTTGCACAGACCCGTTCCAATACAGAACTGCATTTATCGACCTACCATACAGAAGATTTCCCAAAGTATTCTTATGATGATTTTTATGCAGTCAGCAATGCACCAACTGCCGATGTGTTCCGGTGTCTGGAAACCGGACGCAATTATATTCCCGGAGAAAATGAACTGTTTGGATATGAGGGAGAATTTCAAGCATATTTAAAACCGGAAGTAGAAGAGATTGTAACAGAACCGCATAACTTTCGGATTCAGGATAATGACCTTGGAGCAGGTGGTCCGAAAGCAAAGTATAAAGCAAATATGGAAGCCATCCATTTATTGCAGACTCTGGAGCTGGAAGAACGTCTGGCAACACCCGAAGAACAGGAAATTTTATCCCGTTATGTTGGCTGGGGTGGCATCCCGCAGGCATTTGAAGAGAAAAACAGTAGTTGGACAAATGAGTATCTGGAGTTAAAGAATACCTTATCATCGGAAGAATACAGTGCAGCAAGAGCATCGACCTTAAATGCTTTTTATACATCACCGACTGTGATCCGAAGCATGTATGAAGCACTGGAAAATATGGGACTGAAACAGGGAAATATTCTGGAGCCGTCCTGTGGTGTCGGTAACTTTATGGGACTGATCCCGGAGAGTATGGGCAAAGCCAATATGTACGGTGTAGAACTCGACCCGGTTTCGGGAAGAATCGCAAAACAGCTTTACCAGAAAAACAAGATTGCAGTACAGGGATTTGAGGAAACCAGTTATCCGGACAGCTTTTTTGACTGTGTGATAGGCAATGTTCCATTTGGGGCGTATCAGGTCAGTGACCGCAGATATGACCGGCATCATTTTATGATCCATGATTATTTTATTGCAAAATCCCTTGATCTGGTCCGTCCGGGCGGTGTAGTTGCAGTGGTAACTTCCAGTGGAACGATGGATAAGCAGAACCCGGCAGTGAGACAGTATATCGCAAACCGGGCAGAACTGCTTGGAGCCATCCGATTACCGAATAATGCGTTCCAGAGAAATGCCAATACCAGCGTTGTTTCTGATATTCTGTTTTTCCAGAAAAGGGACAGGGCATCCATTGAGGAACCGGAATGGTTAAATTTAAAGGAAACACCAGAAGGCTATTCAGTCAATGCTTATTTTGCAGAGCATCCGGAAATGGTGCTTGGTGAGTTTACTACAGAAAGTACCCAGTATGGAAAGCAGGAAGTGACCGTAAAACCAAAAGAAGGAATTACCTTAGAAGAACAATTAAAAGAAGCTGTCCAGAATATCCATGGCACGATCACGGAACTGGAACTTTCGGATACAGAGCTGGAGGAGGATGTTGTCTTTATACCGGCAGACCCGGATGTAAAGAATTTCAGTTTTACCGTAGTGAATGAGGAAGTCTATTACCGGGAAAATTCTGTGATGAACTGCATGGAGCTTCCGGCAATGACAGCGGAACGTGTCAAAGGGATGGTGAAGATCCGTGATGTTACGAATGAACTGATCCGGTGTCAGATGGAAGAGGGAAGCGATGAGCAGATCACAAAGCTGCAGGAAAAACTCAATGAAGAATATGATATCTTTACAGCAAAATATGGTCTTATCAGCAGCAATGCCAATAAGAGGGCATTCAGTCAGGACAGCAGCTATTGTCTTTTGACTTCTCTGGAATTTCTGGATGATAAGGGAGAACTGAAACGGAAAGCGGATATTTTTACCAAAAGGACGATCCGCAGGGCAGAAACGGTAACTTCCGTGGATACTGCCAGTGAAGCACTTGCGGTTTGCATTGGTGAGAGGGCAGGCGTTGACCTTTCCTATATGGCACAGCTTTCAGGGAAAACAGAAGAGGAGCTTACAGAAGAACTGGCAGGGGTAATCTTTAAGAATCCGATCGGTGAAAAATGGGAGCCGTCGGACGAATATCTTTCTGGAAATGTGAGGGAGAAACTGCAGATCGCAAAACAGTTTGCAGAAGATCACCCGGAATATCAGGTGAATGTGCAGTATTTGGAGCAGGTACAGCCAAAAGATCTGGATGCATCAGAGATTGAAGCAAGACTTGGGGCAACCTGGATCTCCGAGGATTACATTACACGGTTCATGGCAGAAACATTCCATACACCAAGATATTATGTAGGGAGCAAGGTCAAAGTCCAGTATGCCGAAGTGACCGGACAGTGGAATGTTATGGGAAAAAATGTGGACAGCTACGGAAATGCCCTTGTTACTTCCACATATGGAACACAGAGAGCCAATGCCTACCGCCTTTTGGAAGATGCCTTAAACCTTAGAGATACCAAGATTTATGACACGGTACAGGATGCCGATGGGGAACACCGGGAATTAAATCGGAAGGAAACGATGCTGGCACAGCAGAAGCAGGAGCTGATCAAAGAGGAATTTAAGGAGTGGATATTTAAAGACCTGCACCGACGGGAAGATCTCTGTAAAATTTATAATGAACGATTTAACAGCATCCGTCCACGGGAATATGATGGAAGCCATATTCAGTTTGTCGGCATGAACCCGGAGATCACCCTGATGCCGCACCAGAAAAATGCAGTGGCTCATGTGCTGTATGGAAATAACACCCTTCTGGCTCATTGCGTAGGAGCAGGGAAGACGTTCCAGATGATCGCAGCTGGTATGGAATCAAAACGGCTGGGACTCTCACAGAAGAATCTTTATGTTGTGCCAAACCATCTGACCGAGCAGTGGGGCGGTGATTTCCTACGTCTCTATCCGGGAGCAAATATCTTGGTGGCAACGAAGAAAGACTTTGAGCCGGCAAACCGAAAACGGTTCTGTTCCCGTATTGCGACAGGGGATTATGATGCCGTGATCATTGGACATACACAGTTTGAGAAAATCCCTCTTTCAAGGGAACGGCAGATTGCCATGCTGGAAGATCAGATTGCAGATATTACGTTCTCCATTGAAGAAGCGGCACATCAGGCAGGACAGAATTATACCATCAAGCAGTTGGAAAAAACAAAGAAGAGTCTGCAGGCGAGGATGAAGAAACTCAATGACCAGACCAGAAAGGATGATGTAGTAACTTTTGAACAGTTGGGCGTAGACCGGCTGTTTGTGGATGAAAGCCATAGTTTTAAGAACTTTTTTGTATACAAAAATGCGGAACGTGGCGGGTATCTCACAGACGGACGCACAGAAAAGTTCGGATATGTTTATGAAATGCCGGTACATGGATGAACTGACCGGCGGCAGAGGGATTACCTTTGCTACAGGTACTCCCGTATCGAACAGTATGACCGAGCTTTATACTATCATGCGTTATCTCCAGTATGACACACTCATGCGTATGGGCATGGGACATTTTGATTCCTGGGCGGCAACGTTCGGGGAGACAGTAACCGCAATCGAATTATCACCGGAAGGAACGGGCTATCGTGCGAAAACACGGTTTGCCCGTTTTTTCAATCTTCCGGAGCTGATTTCCATTTTTAAGGAAGCTGCGGATATTCAGACTTCTGATATGCTGAATCTTCCTGTACCGGAAGCAGAGTTTATCAATGAAGTCTTGAAGCCAAGTGAAGAACAGCAGGAAATGGTCAGTGCTTTTTCAGAACGTGCCGAAAGTGTAAGAGGTGGTCTTGTGAATCCGACAGAAGATAATATGCTCAAGATAACCAACGACGGAAGAAAGTGTGCGTTAGACCAAAGGCTTTTGAATGAACTCCTTCCGGATGCGGAAAAAAGCAAGGTCAATACCTGTGTGGAAAATGCTTTTCAGGTATGGGAAGAAGGAAAAGCAGACCGGACAACCCAGCTGATCTTCTGCGACCTGTCCACACCCAAAGGAGATGGGACTTTCAACGTATATGATGATGTCCGGAACAAACTGACAGAAAAAGGAATCCCGAAAGAAGAGATTGCTTTTATCCATGAATACAACACGGAGGCAAAGAAAGCGGAACTGTTTGCAAAGGTACGGGCTGGACAGGTGAGAATCCTGATGGGTTCCACTCCAAAACTCGGTGCAGGTACCAACGTACAGGACAGACTGATTGCTCTCCATCACCTTGACTGTCCATGGAAGCCGTCTGATCTGGAACAGCAGGAAGGACGTATTTTAAGACAGGGAAACCAGAATGACAAAGTAAAGATATTCCGGTATGTGACGGAAAATACTTTTGATGCGTATATGTGGCAGATTTTGGAGAATAAGCAGAAGTTCATCAGCCAGATCATGACCAGTAAATCCCCGGTCAGGGCTTGTGAAGATGTGGATGATACGGCACTGTCCTATGCAGAGATCAAGGCACTTGCCACAGGTAATCCGTACATTAAAGAAAAAATGGATCTGGATGTGCAGGTGAGTAAGCTGAAACTCTTAAAGGCAAACCATACCAGTCAGATTTACCGTCTGGAATCCGATATTGCAAAGAATTTCCCGGTACAGATCAGTGCATTGAAAGAGCGGATTGCCGGGATGCAGGTGGATTCGCAGGTAGTAAAAAGCGTGGATTTACAGGATAATAACACGTTTGCCATGACGGTAGGGAATGTCCTTTATGAAGATAAGAAAGAAGCAGGCGAAGCGTTGATCGCCGCCTGTGCAGGTTTAAAAACCGTCAGCACCGGCGGAAAGGTTGGGGAATATCATGGGTTTACGTTATCTGCTTCCTACAATATGTTCTCCAATGCGTTTGAACTGACGATCAAAGGAAAATGCTCTTATAAGCTGGAGATCGGAAAAGACCCGGTAGGAAATATGCAGCGTATCCATAACACCCTTTCTTCCATTGACAGGAAGCTGACGGAAAGTGAGCAGAAATTGGAAACCGTACAACAGCAGCTTGCTACTGCACAGGAAGAGGTAAAGAAACCATTCCCGAAAGAAGCAGAGCTGAATGAAAAGATGGAACGGTTATCCGAGTTAAATGCATTGCTGAACATGGATGAAAAGGGCAATGAGACGATTATGGCAGATGAGGATATTGGTAGAGAAGGAAGCAGCACAGATAGCAGGGATGCTGTAGAAGAAAAAGAACTTCCGGAAACAGCAGACAGAATCCATAAGCCATCTATTCTGGAACGCTTAAAGCAGGAGAAGGCACAGCAGAATACAGCGGAACAGCCATCTGTACAGAAAACTGCAAAGAAAAAACACGAACAGGAATTATAAAAGATTTCCCGTCAGAGTTTTCTCTGGCGGGGACATAAAATGGAGGGTTTGTTTATGGCAAATAATATAAAAAAACAATTAAAAGAAATATCGGAACGGCTGGAGCAGGGAGTAAAAGAAATCTTTACTTCGGAGAGATATACAGAATATCTGAATACCATGTCCAAGTTCCATAATTACAGTTTTAATAACACCCTTCTGATCACCATGCAGAAACCGGAAGCAACACTGGTGGCAGGGTATCAGGCATGGCAGAAGAAATTTAACCGCCATGTAAAACGTGGGGAAAAAGGAATCCAGATCATCGCACCGGCACCCATCCGTGAGAAACAGGAGATTGAAAAGATCGACCCGGTGACCAAAGAGCCGGTGATCGGGGATGACGGTCAGCCGGAAACAGAGATCGTGGAGATGGTCATTCCAAGGTTCCGTGTGACAACGGTATTTGATGTCAGCCAGACAGAGGGAGAGCCGATTGCAGAACTGGAAGTACCGGAACTTACCGGGAGCGTACAGTTTTATGACACGTTCATGGAAGCATTGCAGAACATTTCCCCTGTTCCAATCCGCATGATGGAGATAGAAGGGGAAGCAAAAGGCTATTATCATCAGACGGAAAAGTATATCGCAATTCAGGAAAATATGAGCAATCTCCAGACCATGAAAACCGGAGTCCATGAAGTAAGCCACGCATTGCTGCATGACCGGGAAGTAATGGATGTGGAAGGAATTTTAAAAGACCGGACAACAAAAGAAGTAGAAGCAGAAAGTATTGCTTATATTGTCTGCAATCACTTTGGTCTGGATACTTCAGAATACTCTTTTACCTATATTGTCAGCTGGTGTGAAAGCAAGGATATGAAAGCACTCCGGGCATCTATGGATACCATCCGAAAAACGTCTGCGGAAGTCATTGAGAATATCGAGACACAGATGCACGAGCTGGAAATGGAAAGACCAGTTCGGGATACTTTTCATAAGGAAGATTTAATTCTGCATCTTTCAGGCAGTATGGGTTCCGAGTTTACTTATGATTTGATCGAAAACATGAGCAGGGAACAGTTAGAGCAGAATGTGGGTGAATATGTCCGCCTTCTGGAAAGTGGTGAGATAGAGGAAAATGAGAAACCACTGGAAAGTTTTCTGGAAGAAAAAGGTGCTGCCGTCACACCACTCTATGACAGCAGTGGGCACGGAGAGAACTATCCGATTGATTTTTATGATGTGGAATATGATGCTGACACAGGCGTTACTTCTTTTTCTGATCTTTCTCCGAAAGAGCAGGTAGAGATGTTGGTGCAAAAAGCAGAGTTTCCAAGAAATGTTTTTTCAGAAGAAGAAAAGGCATTTGTAAATGAATACGCAGAAACCTTCCCCGGACAGGTGGAAAGACTGAATGACCTGGTATGGGACATGAGGGAATCTTACGATGAAGCCGGTTCAAAGCTGGTGTATGAAGTGATCCAGGCAGCAAGGGCGAACTTTCCAGCGAAGGAACCGGAAATTGAAGAAGAAACAGCCATGCAGTATGCCCACAGTCTGATTGAAACAGCAGAAGCTGCCAATACGGGAGATTTTACAGATTCCCAGAGAAATCTTATTGTGAATTTTGCATATAAGATGGATGACAAAGACGAAGTGCTTGGACTGGTGAACCGTATGATGACCGCAATCCGCAGACCGGGAAGTGAATATACGAGAAGCCTTATGAATGAAACACAGGCACAGATTGACAATTTCCCGGATGGCATGATCGGTTTTACGGAAATGCACGAGGCAGGAATCCAGTTAGACCATATGCTCCCGCTTACGAAAGACCGGGCATATGAACTGTACCGTGGAGGGGCAGAAATTTATATCTTACACGGAAATCCAGAGAATCCACAACGGGCAGAACAGATGCTTGTGGAGACGGAAAGTGAGATCCTTGGATATGACGGTATCTTTGGAATCACAGAAACAGAATGGGAAGTGCAGAAAGAGAGAGAAATATCTGCTACAAAACAGGAAGCACTGGAACGGCAGAATGCAGAAAAGATTGATGAGACACTTCTTCTGCATGGAGAAAGCGGAAGGTTTGCCATTTATCAGATGGATACCGGAGATGAGCATACTTATCAGTTTATGGGAATGGAATCCGCAAAGAGTCTGGGCTATACCATTGACGGAAAGGATTACCGGATGGTTTATGTAGCACCGTGGATGCCAACAATCACGTTAGACAATATATTTGAACGCTTTAACATTGACCGACCGGAAGATTTCCGTGGCCATTCCTTATCGGTAAGTGATGTGATCGTGATAAACAGGGGTGCAGAGATCACAGCCTATTATGTAGATTCTTTTGGATTTCAGGAACTTCCGGAGTTTGTCCAGCAGAGAATGAACATGCTGGAACATAATTCCGTCAGGGCATATCCGCCAGTTTATAAAGGAACATTGGAACAGGCAATGGGAGAACGGGATGTGGATGCTTATCTGGATTCCAGAAAGTTAAACCTGGACTGTAAGAAAGCAATCGAAGAAGCCATCCGGGAGAATTTTGACGGGCTGCACTTAAAGCAGGATGCGGCAAAAGAAGTCGTGGAACGCTTCGGGGAAGAACGTATGAATTTTGTTATGGCAAATACCATCCGTGAACTTTCCCATGATGGAAGATTTTCCAGACAGAACAAAGACTGGGCGGAGCATATCGAAGTCCCGGAAAATATCAACCGGGGCAGAAATCTGAACCTGGATTATGTGATCGAAAGCCACCCGGCAGTTTTAGATGGGTTTATCGACATGGCAAGAGCTGAGATCCGGATGCAGAGGATAGAACAGGCGATAGGAGAAAACGAAGTGACGATCACGGCAGAGACAAGAGGGTATGAAGCAGAAGGACATAACGGGACATGGCATACGGTTGATGAAAAGGAATATGCCGGGGAGAAATTCTTCTTAATGGAACACGATGAATTTGGCTCCGATGTGGCAGGCATTATCGTAGCAGAAAATGGACAGCTTGTAGCGGAGGACTTATGGAACGGGTTTGATGCAGGAGCATTGGAAGCTGTTTCAGAATATTTGCAGGAAAATGGAACAACACTTTATGACCTGACGGAATTCCCGAAAGATTCTGCTGTAACCCTGCGGAGTGGACAGACACTTACAATCGAAGAAATACAGGCAGTACAGAAAGATACCTGGGAAGAAACGATGGCAGGAAAAAATGAATCTGGAACGGATGTCCGATTTAATTTTCATGCAGTCAGTGAGGTGCAGCTGCCGGAAGGCATAAAGTTAAAAATGCCAGAGATCCATTACATTGATAATTTTTATGTGATGGAAGATGTAAATGCAGAGGGTGTAGTAAAAGTAAACCGGTATGAATCACTGGATGAAGCGATGCAGGAATATTTACGTCTGCCAAATCATCAGGAAAAAGTGCTTGGTATCCAGAATACGGAAACAATGCAGGAAAACATGGATTTTATCCGATGTGAAAATGGGATAGATCAGATGACCCATGCATATGAACAGATCGGAGGATGGCTGAATCCGGAAATATATGAAGCGGTAAATAAAATGGAAAATATGCTGGACTGGAATGAGGTACAGATTGCATATCAGATTGGAAAACAATACTTTACAATCCAGACCGCAGAAGATGGCTATGACTATACATTTTACAATGAAGATTATCAGGAGGATGATGGAGGAATCTATGACAATCCGACAATCTATGTAGATGAAGCTGCCAGTGATATTTTAGAAGATAAAGGGTACTCACTGGAAGATGCAAAAGTAGTGGATTATGAAGAACTGATGGCAGATGTGGAAGAAGTTCAGGAAGAACAGATGCAGCGGATACAATTAGAAAAGAACTGCCCGGCAAGTATTTTTGAAGGATTTCGCAGGGAAGAAGCAATGCAAACCTATGAAGGAATCGCAATGCAGTTTACCAGGAGTAAAGGGTATCTGACCATACAGGCAACAGAAGAAGGATATTCGTTTATTTTTTATGACTCTGATCTGCATGAAATCCAGAGTGGTGATTACGATAATCCAGACGCATCTATTCAGGAAGCTGCTTATGAAATCCTTAAAAGTGAAAGAATGGATGATATGGAATGTGTCAAAGTGGATTATAAAGAATTTGAAGAAATGACGATCCAGCACTCTAAAGATTTATTGCAGGAAAGGGAACTTCGTGCGACTTCTGAGATTGGAAGAAATGAACTGGCATTAAATAGTCTGAGCAGGGCAGAAGTAGAAAGAGGGGTTCTGTATCATGCACAGGCAGTATTAGAAGATATGGGAATGGAACAGGAGGTAGAGCTGCTTGCTGCAAGAGTGTATGGTTCCAGAAGCAGACAAGACCTTTACCGGGAAGATTCTGACCTTGATGTAGTACTTTCTTATCGTGGCAATATCCGTGAAGACAGTTTCTTCAATGAATTAAATGCTCATGGTATAGCAATGGCAGGTATTAAGGTGGACATCAATCCTATCGCAGAAGAAAGAATCACTCTGGCAGAATATATGAAGGAAGCAGATGTTTACCTTGATCAGCAGGAGATTAAAAAGCTGTCGGTGGATTTAGATAATTTCAGCTATGAATATGACACTTACGAATATAAGGATACTGTTGAGAACAGGGAAGAACAGGTGGAGAAAATCACAGAGGACATTCTGAATAAGAAAACAGGGTGTTTAAAGGACTGGCTGGTTGAAGTATCGGAAGAGTCTGATATAGACAGTGATGTGATAACTGCCCGGTCATTACTTTCCCGTCTGGAGGACGCAGAGAGATTTTCTATCTTTGACAAACAGCCAGAGCAGGAACAGCCAGAAGCCACGATCAGTTTTTATGTCGCAGAGTGCATGGAGTTTCCGGTCATGGGAGAGTACCATAACAACCTTACTTTAGAAGAAGCCATTAAAATATATGAGAGTATCCCAGCAGAGAGACTGCATGGGATTAAAGGAATCGGATTTGATCTGCAAGATGGTGATGAAGATTATTCCGGAGAATATGAGTTGATGAGTGCAGACCGGATACGGCGTGATCTGATAGATATGATTCCACACTATAAAGAAAGCCCTCTGGTGCAGAAAGCAATCACAGACATGGAAAAGTATCTGGATGAAAAGTATGGAAGGGTGCAGGAAGCGGAACATGCGGCAGAAACAGCAATAGGAAGTGAACAGAAACCTTCTGCGGTTGCGGCAGACAGAAGGTCAGAGCAGGAACCGGTATCTGTAAGTCAGAGTCAGCCACAAAAGGTAGAACTTGTAAGCAGAGCAAAAGGTGAAGTGAAGAAATCTGTGCTGCAGTCTTTAAAAGATTTTCAGGCAAGGGCAAAAGCACAGGAGCAAAACAAGGCAACGGAGAAATCCAAGGCACATAAGAAGGGAGAGGTGGAATTATGATGGATCTGGCAATGAACTTTGACGCAGATGAATGTTTAGTAACTGCAATGTTTGATAAAGGAAACCGAAATGACACGATGGAGGCAATCGACCATATCATTCCTTTTCTGAAAGGCGATGCAGATATGATTGGGCTTGTCTGCAATACCATAAGAAAACTGTTCTGTATGAGTGATGAAGGTTATGAAGTTTTTCTTATGGATCTGGAAGAATATAAAATGGAACTGAAAGAGGAGGAAGAAGAATGAGTACAAGTCAGTGTGCAGTATATCAGGTAAAAGATACCCCTGAGTACCGGGATGTCCGTTTCCGTTCTTACGAGAAACTGAAAAGCGAAGGAAAAACAGTCCAGATAGAAAACTATCATCAGGTGTATATTGGAAGAATCCAGCCGGGGGAAACTCCGGCTGACATTAAAACACGCTTGCAGAAGCAGCGACCGAAAAACTTCAAAGGTCATTCCATCGGTTGCAGCGATGTGATTGTCATTACCGATGATGGAAAAACCACAGCTTACTATGTCAACAAAGATGGTTTTATCATCATTCCGGAATTTCTCACAATCAAAAGTTCCTCCGATACCAGACTTTCCATTGATACGACCGGATATGAAATCGAAGGAAAGAAAGGAACATGGCTTGCCCAGGATTATATTTTGATGAATGAGAAGAAATGGTTTCTGATGGAACATGAGGAGTATGGGACAAGAGCAGCCTATGTGATTCTCAGTGAGGAAGGTGCCGTAGTCATGAATGACTGTTACAATGGTTTTGATGAAGAAGCCAGACGGAACATTCAGAACTTTATGCAGCAACAGGCAGCAAAAGAACAGGAACAGCAAAGACAACAGCAGATACAGGCACAAGCTCAGACTGGGCAGACACAGCCAGAAGGAATACAAAAGAAGAAACCAGAGCTGGCGAACTGGCAGAAAGTCATGGATAATGGAGAATACCTTCGCAGTGCAGAGATGACAGAAGAAGCCAATTACAACATGATTGACGGACTGATGAACAACACTCTAAAGAAAAAGGATAAGAATGCTCCACGGAGATCAGTACTGAAGCGGCTCCGCAATCATCAGAAGAAGATAGCCAGTCAAGGCAAAGGGCAGCCACAGCAACAGAAGGCGATGGAAGAAGAGATGGAAAGGAAGAAGAAGTGATTTTCAACAGAGATGGTCTTGCTACTGAGGTAGCAGGGCCATTTTTATTGCAAAAAGTAGTAGATGAATTATAATATAGCTAGAAATATGTAACAGAAGATATGATTGCCATACTTAATAGGGGATGTAAGATGGATTTGAATAATTTATATAATTTTAAAAATGCGGTAAGGCATTTTGTAAATATTGATTTATTAAAGTATCCTGCGGATATTGAGAATTTTAGCACAAGAGAATTGTGTTGGACTATGCCTGTTTCTTTTAATGTACAAAAAGGAAATGGTAAATATAGAACATTGAAAATTCCAAATGTTCTGAACTTTGTACGGGCATATCATTATTATTCGGGGTTACCTGACTTTGATAACATTCAAGGAATTAATCCTGAACATAGTAGAATGACGGTTAACTTTGATACGGGAGATTTTATAGCTGGCGAGTATGATGCACAACTAAATGATGATTTTATGAATTTGTGTCTGTACGACAATCTGATTAAACTTGATATTAAAGATTTTTATGGGAAATTATATTCACACTATTTACCGAAGGGACAACTAAAGGACAATGTTTTTACAAGTATGAACAATGGAAGAACAGGTGGGATAATAATGGGTAACTACTTGTCTCTTTACTTTGCAGAAAATGCATTGAAAAAAATATCAGATGATTTTGAAACAGCCTTAGAAGATGCGTCTATTAATTGCCATTTTGAATACTTCTCAGATGATTTTTATATTTTTTGCAATAAATATGATAATGAAACAATCAGAGGTCTGTTTAATCAGGTGCTAGCAGAAAATGATCACGAAGGAAATGACCGGAAGATAGAAATAGAAGATTATGAATCATATAATATAGAAAATTTATTGACTAGATATTGGAAAGCAATTATGCGACACTGGAATGAAGAAGTCCTTAAAGATTTTCAAAGGCAAAATCAGATTGGAACAGAAATACAACATAAATTGTCTTTTTTGAATCAGTTGATATATAGATTATCAAATGTAAAAAAGGAAAGAAACAA